>DATNQN010000009.1 GCA_036703985.1 Leptolyngbyaceae cyanobacterium | reverse complement strand
GAGCGTAGGAGCTAACACCATATGAGCTAACGCCGTAGGAGCTAACGGCGGGAGCGTAGGAGCTAACACCATATGAGCTAACGCCGTAGGAGCTAACAGCAGGAGCGTAGGAGCTAACACCATATGAGCTAACGCCGTAGGAACTGACGCCGTAGGAACTGACGCCATAGGAGCTAACTGCTGGTATGGAACCCGGTACTTGCTGTATGGAGCCGAAGATGGAAGCGGCTATTCGTTGTGCTTCGGCTTCTTGAGCGGATCGAAAAAAGCGATCGGATACCTCCGGAACTGAGATCCGCTTACTAGCGGGGTCTAATTCGAGCAACTTTTTTCCGCGCAGGTCTTCTTCCCAAGAAACGGTAATGAATCGATCTTCATTCCAGTCGCTCGGATAGATGGGAGGCATATGTACGGCAACGGAACGAGCGAGGATGAGCCAGCGACCGTCAGCTGTTCGATAGCCGATATCAACTACATAATCGCGATCGCTAACTGGAATAGGTAAATACCATTCCCGCGCCAATTCATCACAAGGATATTCCTGAATGCTATGGGGACTTTGATAGTCCAAATTAATGTCGGTTACATCGTAAAGCCGCAGAGCAATTTGTTGCCCTCCTTGGCGGCGTAGCTCTTCTCTGCGTTCGTTCGGAATATCCCAATAAGCGTAGGCCCATTGTGGGTCGCGAGGCATCAAAACAATGCGACTTTCTCCATAACCAGGAGGTAGCTCCGCTAATCCTTCATCTACTGATGAGAGATTAGGATCTTCCATACGATCTTCCTGACCTAGTTCAAATTTCGCTGCTTCCACTGCTTCTTGTGCCTCCAAATTACGAGATTCAACCGTAGAACCTTTAGCGCGTTGTGCCTCTTGAATCGATGCTAATAGTTGTGATTTACGCATCCGGCTATAGCGAGAAATACCGAATTCACTGGCAACTCTTCGCAGTTGCCTTAAAGTCATTTCCTCCAGAGGTGGGCGTTCTTTTGCCATAATTTTTGGTCTCCAGTAGTTTGAACGACTCTCATGTTGCTCGTGAATCTTTTGATTCTCAGGCAGTCCCTACACAGCAAGCGAGGAAGGTTTTCTCCTCTTTTTTTGCTTGTTTCATCCCTTTTGATTGGAGACAATTACTGCCTCGTTATGTTTAGCTGTTTTGCAAATCCATAACTTTTAGGTAAAGCAATTTTTCATTTGAGACTGCGTAAAATTAGCAACATATGAGTAATTGGCAGACTTAACGTTAGGTTTGTTTTTGGGATCGCGGGGATCGTGAAGTTAACAATATGTTGCAGAAAATATCCCGATCGGGTCAAGGGGTTTTGATGGCAATTATGAGTACATTTACGCAGTCATGGGCTAGAAGAGGGGATTTTGTCATGATTCTATGACATTTACGCTGGCTCTACCAAGGCAAATGTCATGAAATCATGACATAACTATTTCCCGGAATGGCCCATAAAAAAAAGACCCCAAAATCTATGGGGTCAACTATCAATTAATTTTTTTTGGTTGCGCTTAAAGTACCCTCATGTTTTGAATGCGCCACTGGCCATTTTGTCGCACTAAGTCATAACGAACGCGCAGGTTGGAATTATAGGATTCTTTCTGATTCAGCTGATTATTTTGGAAGTGCTGGGCGGATTCGCTGACTTGTGCTTCGACTCTGGCTTGGTTGGCGTCGATCTGGCGAATTTTGATGGAGTCTGTCTTAAGCTCGTGTTTAAACTCGCGATACCAGTTTCTTCTTTTGGCGCTTTGAGCTAGACTTTGCCAGCGAGAGAGCGCGGGATTGGCTAAGATTTCTTTTAATTGGTCAACTTCATGGTCTGGCCCAAAAGCCTTGGTTTTCGTATTCAACCAAGTGTCGATCGCGATTCGGGCAATTTCGGGGGTAACTGGGCCAGGGCTGCTTAACAGAGCAGTATCTGATTGGGGAGTGGGTGATGGTGCTGGTTCGACTTCCCGTACTACTGGCTGGGGCGCTGGTTGAGGTTGTTGGGAAAACAATGTTTTTTGCGCCCAAACAATAAAAAATATAAAAGCTCCGATGCCCAACAATCCTGCTAATAGCCACTTGAGGGGTATTTGTTTGATGGGGGAAGGATAGCCTGAGGATGAGCGGGAAAGCCAATTGCTTGGGTTGAGTTGGCCAAATCGATTACCGTGCTGGGTGCGTTTGATTCCCTGGCTCGGTTTAGGAGGCTCGCTCGTACCTGGAAACCCTTTTAATTCCGATGGAGGTTCGCCTGTGCTGGGGTTATTTTCCTGCAAAGACTGAGTTGGGGGGGGGCTGCCAGCGACAACGGTGCTGGAGTACGGCTGTCCTTCGGATGTAGATTTGCTCGCGCCTGCCGATACTTTTGGATTGG
Source organism: Leptolyngbyaceae cyanobacterium (assembly GCA_036703985.1). GTDB lineage: Bacteria > Cyanobacteriota > Cyanobacteriia > Cyanobacteriales > Aerosakkonemataceae > DATNQN01. The sequence continues at coordinate 4,674 of DATNQN010000009.1, read as the reverse complement.
TGCGTTCGGCGGCTGGCAAAGTTTGGACGTTGGTAGGATGAGGGCTTTGTAAAATGGTGGAACTCGCTCCTTTAGCAAATACGCGATCGCTGCTTGGCCCATTGCTAGGGATCGCGTCCGTACCTGCGGTAGATTCGGCTGCCGATGCTTTTGATTCGATAATGGCTTTAGTCCGCTGAAATTGAGTTTTCAGAGAGTTAACCGTTTGCTCTTTGGCGCTTACTTTGGCAGGTTCGTCTACGCTAGATGAAGAAGTAGATAAGCTTTGAGAACCGACTACTTCCCACTCATTTCGATCGTCATTTGCTGGCAGGGCTTCCAAACTATTTTGTAACTGCTCGTCAGCGAAGTAATCTTTCAAAGAAACTTGTTGTTTTGCCAAGTCTCGAAAATGGGGAAAAACTTCTGATTGCAGCCAGCGTTCGCTATACAAACACAATCCCGGCAACAAATCGGGAGCGCCTTGGGAGTGTTCGCGAATGAAGGCTAAAGATTCGTATTCCCCAGAAAATTCTAAGGCGCGAGAAGCTTCTTCGGTTTGCCCTAGTAGTAAAGCGCAGACAGCTTGCTCTAAGTGAACGTCTTGCCGCTTGCCCAGACGGATCAGCATTAATTTGGCACGACGAGTTAAGGCGGGTTGCCGTTGGCTGAAGCCTCGCGCGAGAAGGGCGTATACTGCTAGGTAAGTGGCTACGGCGGAAGGACGACGAGCTTCGTCTTCAAATAAAACTTGCTGTTCGGCACAAGTGAGATAGGGACGGATTTGCTGAATGAAGCGGAGAAAGTCATCAACGGTTAATCCGGATCGATCGTTGCCATTGCCATCCATACCGCCGCGTTCTTGGAGTACTTCTCGTAATAGGTGCAATCCTTGACGGCGTTCTTCTACTTTTTCTTCTGGCAGGGCGACTAATTCTAAAATTCGATAGGGACGAAGTTTGTAGAGGTCGGCTTGAATTTCGCCCCGCACATTGGCAAATATGCCTTCCTGCAATAGTAAGTTTTGTCCTTCGGTGAGGGATTGAGCGGCATCTTCATAGCGGCGTTGCTGCCATTGCTCTCGCCCTAATTCCAAGCAGGCTAGGGCGACGGTGAGGACGATATCCTGCCGAATGATTTTCCGATCGCCAAATTGGTTGCTACCCAGATCGGCGTTGCGATCGTGAAGATAGTTACGGCCTAGTTTCAATACCAGTTCGTATTCTCCCAACTCTTGTAAAATCAGCAGGGCACCGATTAACTCGTCTTCTGTAATGTCGATCGTCGGGGCAGGGTAGCCGTTTGCCGACATTGGGGGAGCAAATGCAGTAGTGGCTGACTCTAGCTGTCGATCGGTTGATGTAGTGCTGGCAGATAAGTCTGCACCGTTGGCAGCGACGGAGTTTAGCAAGCTTCGATCGTAGCTGTTAGACAGGAAGCTGGCATCGTAAGCTTGACGCTGTTCGGGATCGCGAAGGACGACGTAGGCTTCGTCAAGCAGTTGTTTACGGGCGGCGATCGCCAGTTCGGAATACTCGCGTCTTGGCAGTTGCACGATGCGATCGCTATAAGCTTGCTGCAACTGTTCGGCAGCAGCTTGTATCGGCACACCTAAAATCCGGTAATAATCCAATGGAATACGCACGAACCCCTAACCCCAGCTTGAGAACAACTAAGTTAGCTTATGCTATCTAATACAGACCACCACAAACAGTGGGATTGGTCAAGATTAGTTTTGTAGCGTGGCAGTTGATTGCCTTTTTCCCGATGAATGGCTTTTCATCGAGTCATGCCAATTCTACTTCACAACTTATCGATCGATCGGCATCGATCTGTTGGAATGGGTAGCAGTTTTTAATTTTTATTGAAAGCATCTGACTGCTATAGCCCGATCCCAGATGTGGACATTTAATTGCATCTGGCAGTTAAATCAGTTTCTAGAATACACTCTCCACCATAATTAACCCGGATGCTGCGAGAATAATAAATTTGGGTCTTCTTTTCAAGGATGAACAGATCGATGGCGAACGAACGTACTTTACCAGCTTTTGACGTTACACAAGTAAAGATCGATAAGGAAGAAGGGCTGCTCTTTTACGAGGATATGGTTTTAGGGCGCTTGTTTGAAGATAAGTGCGCTGAAATGTACTATCGGGGCAAAATGTTCGGTTTTGTCCATTTATACAACGGTCAAGAGGCGGTGTCCAGTGGCGTGACTAAGTGTATGCGCCCCGGTGATGATTTTGTTTGCAGTACTTATCGAGATCACGTTCATGCTTTGAGTGCTGGCGTTCCGGCGCGGGAAGTGATGGCGGAGTTGTTCGGTAAGGCAACTGGCTGCTCGAAAGGGCGGGGCGGTTCGATGCACATGTTCTCGGAAAAGCACCGTTTGCTGGGGGGTTATGCTTTCGTGGCAGAAGGCATTCCGGTGGCTACTGGGGCAGCTTTTCAAACTAAGTATCGCCGGGAAGTGTTGGGCGATCCGAATGCGGATCAGGTAACTGCTTGCTTTTTCGGGGATGGTGCTTGCAATAACGGGCAGTTTTACGAGTCGTTGAATATGGCGGCTTTGTGGAAATTGCCGATTATTTACGTGGTGGAAAATAACAAATGGGCGATCGGCATGGCGCACGAGCGGGCTACTTCCGTGCCAGAAATATATCAGAAAGGCAAACCGTTTGGAATGCCGGGAATTGAAGTTGATGGGATGGATGTGCTGGCGGTGCGTCAGGTAGCGCTGGAAGCAGTTGCTCGCGCCCGTGCTGGTGAGGGGCCAACTTTAATTGAAGCACTTACTTATCGCTTCAGAGGACATTCTTTGGCAGATCCGGATGAACTGCGTTCTAAGGAAGAGAAGGAATTTTGGTTTACTCGCGATCCGATTAAAAAGTTTGCGGCTTATTTAATCGAGCATAATTTGGCAACTGAAGCGGAGTTGAAGGAGATCGATCGCAAAATTCAAGCAGAAGTTGATGATGCGGTGAAGTTTGCCGAAGAAAGTCCCGAACCAGATCCTAGCGAGTTACATCGCTTCGTGTTTGCAGAAGATGAGTAGGTTTTGGTAAAACCATTTCAATGAAAGAGATTGGGAATTGGCGATCGGATTTTTAGATTTTTTCCGATCCTAATTTCCAATCTCAAATTTCTGCTCTAACTTGATTTGTTGATTTCTTATTCAGATTCAGATGGTTTCTGTGTAAACCGATCTTTCCAATAACCAGGTTTGCGACTACAGTGCATTACTGCCACAATTAGAATAAAATCACGTTCAACAGTATATAAAATTCCGTAAGGAAACTTGCGGGTTAGACATAATAATCAAAACAGAATTCTCCGAGTCAGGAGCCAGTATTCAGAATTTTTATGAAATATTTTGGCTTCTGGATTCTGACTGCTGACTCCTTTTTTTCCTACACTTTAAACTTTTCGGTAATTCGCTTCATTGCTTCTTCTACATTTTCGCGACTGTTAAAGGCGGAAATGCGGAAATAGCCTTCACCCGCAGCACCAAAACCGGAACCGGGAGTGCCTACTACGTGGCAAGTTTGCAACAATTTATCAAAGAAATCCCAACTGGATAAATTGTTAGGAGTTTTTACCCAAACGTAAGGTGCATTCACTCCGCCATAGACGGATATTCCGGCGGCGCTAAGTTGTTCGCGAATGATTTTGGCGTTTTCTAAATAGAAGTTAACTAGCGCTTTTACTTGTGCTTTTCCTTCTTCCGAATAGACTGCTTCGGCACCTTTTTGCACGATGTAGGAAACGCCGTTAAATTTAGTAGATTGGCGGCGGTTCCATAGTTTCCACAATTCTACATCGGAACCGTCGGCTGCTTTGGCGGTGAGGTTTTTTGGTACGACGGTGAATGCACAACGAGTTCCGGTGAAGCCGGCGGTTTTGGAGAAGGAACGAAATTCGATCGCGCAATCTCTTGCCCCTTCAATTTCATAGATAGAATGGGGGATATCGCTTTCGGTAATAAAGGCTTCGTAAGCTGCATCGAAGAAAACGATCGAGTTATTCGCTTTTGCATAGTCTACCCATGCTTTCAGGTGTTCCTTACTGGCGACTGCTCCGGTAGGATTGTTGGGGAAGCACAGATAAATTAAGTCAACTTTTTGGGATGGAATTTGGGCGGTAAAGTTGTTTTCGGCGGTGATGGGGATGTAAACTAATCCCTCGAATTCGCCTTTGTCGCTGGCAACTCCCGTATGTCCCGCCATTACGTTGGTGTCTACATATACTGGGTAAACTGGGTCAGTAACGGCTATAACGTTGTCGTTGCCGAAGATATCAAGAATGTTGCCCGTGTCGCATTTAGAACCATCAGAGATAAAAATTTCATCTGCCTCTACTTGACATCCTCTGGCTTGGAAGTCGTGGGCGGCGATTTTCTCTCTTAACCAAAGATAACCTTGTTCTGGGCCATAACCTTTGAAGCTGTTGCGATCGCCCATTTCTTCCACTGCTTTAATCATGGCAGTGCGACAAGCTTCTGGCAAGGGTTCGGTTACGTCGCCAATACCCAGCCGAATGATTTTAGCATCGGGATTTGCCTCGGCAAAGGCATTCACCCTGCGAGCAATTTCGGGAAATAGATAACCTGCTTTGAGTTTGAGGTAGTTACTGTTAATGGTTGCCATGTTGTATCGCCACGAATGCCGTTAGATTATACCGTTTTGGGGTGGGGGG
>DATNQN010000008.1 GCA_036703985.1 Leptolyngbyaceae cyanobacterium | reverse complement strand
TACAATGCCGACAATCCCAGTAAACAAGCGTTTTCTGGTATGAGGATTAAACGTGGATTGTATCGAACAAAAAATAAACATCTCGTTTCAGCCGATCTAAACGGCAGTGCTAATATTTTGGTAAAAAGTAAGCACAGACTCGATTTTGAGCGAGTGTCTAGCGGGTTTTTGGCTAACCCTTTAAGGATTTTTATCTCTTAAGAATCCGCGTCCGTTCACGGCGCGGAGTGTCAAGGAATAGATATTGTTATAAGTCGGGACACCTTCTTTAGGGCAGAATTCAGGAGTCAGGAGTCAGAATTCAGAATTATTGTCAATAAATATTATTGTCAATAAATATTACTGTAGGGACACGACATTATAAATCATCATAAATATATTGGCATAGAGCCAAATTTTAATCATCCGTGTCCCTACAAAAATGTTCGCGAAATCAGAACAAAAAGTACCGTTGTGCCATTGGTAAAATTGTCGCTGGTTCGCAAATTAATAATTCACCATCTGCCCTTACTTCATAGGTTTCTGGATCGACTTCTATGCGAGGCAAAAGGTCGTTTAATTTCATGTCTCGCTTGGTAATTTGTCGCGTTCCCGATACTGATGCTGCGGGTTTTTGTAATTTTAATTGGATGGGTATTTCTGCATCGATTGCTGCTTGGGAAACGAATGTTAGGGATGTGGCTGCGATCGCACCTCCAAAACTACCAAACATTGGGCGCATATGCACTGGTTGCGGGGTGGGAATGCTGGCGTTGGCGTCTCCCATTTGAGCATATGCGATCGCACCTCCTTTAATCACGAGTTCCGGTTTCACACCAAAAAATGCTGGTCGCCAAAGGCACAAATCTGCTAATTTCCCTTCTTCCACAGAACCAACATATTGAGAAATTCCATGTGCGATCGCAGGATTGATCGTATATTTCGCGACGTACCGCTTCGCCCGAAAATTATCTGCTAAACTCTCTTCTTCTCCTGCTGCAAGTATTCCTCGCTGTACCTTCATTTTGTGCGCCGTCTGCCAAGTGCGAATAATTACTTCCCCTACTCGTCCCATTGCTTGGGAGTCGGAGGAAATCATACTAAATGCGCCCAAGTCGTGCAGGATATCTTCAGCTGCGATCGTTTCTCTTCGTATCCGTGATTCCGCAAAAGCCACATCTTCTGGTATCGATGGTGACAAGTGATGACACACCATCAACATATCCAGGTGTTCGTCTAAAGTGTTAAGGGTGTAGGGGCGCGTGGGATTGGTAGAAGAAGGTAGCACGTTCGCTTCACCGCACACTTTGATGATATCCGGTGCGTGTCCGCCTCCCGCGCCTTCCGTGTGGTAAGTGTGGATGGTGCGACCTTTGAAAGCAGCGATCGTTGCTTCTACAAAACCCGCTTCGTTGAGAGTATCGGTATGAATTGCTACTTGCACGTCATAGTTATCGGCAACAGTGAGGCAAGTATCGATCGCGGCTGGGGTAGTTCCCCAATCTTCGTGCAACTTCAAGCCCATTGCACCCGCTAACACTTGTTCTTCTAAGGCTTGCGGTTGACTGCTGTTACCTTTACCGAGAAATCCCAGATTAATGGGAAAGGCATCGGCGGCTTGTAACATTCGGTAAATATTCCAAGGCCCAGGCGTACAGGTGGTAGCATTTGTACCAGTAGCGGGGCCAGTACCGCCGCCGATCATGGTGGTGATACCGGATGCGATCGCGGTTTCGATTTGTTGGGGGCAAATAAAGTGAATGTGGGTATCGATGCCGCCAGCAGTCAGGATCGTTCCTTCTCCGGCGATCGCTTCCGTACCGGGGCCGATAATAATATTTACATTATCTTGAATATAAGGATTTCCCGCTTTCCCAATTTTAAATATTTTGCCATCTTTAATCCCGATATCTGCTTTAACGATTCCCCACCAATCAAGGATTAAAGCATTAGTAATTACCAGATCCACAGCACCATCAGTGTTAGAAATTGGTGATTGTCCCATGCCATCACGGATTACTTTTCCGCCACCAAATTTAACTTCATCGCCGTAGGTGGTTAAATCTCGTTCAACTTCTATAAATAATTCCGTATCGGCAAGGCGAATGCGATCGCCTACAGTGGGGCCGTAAGTCTGGGCATAAGCACGCCGATCCATTCTATAACTCATATCATCACCTAATGACTAGGTTTAATTGTCTCATATTGATTCAGGTCTTGCGTTAAATTACCGTAGACAAGTTGGGATATTAAATGCCAGAATAGCTTGATAAAGGCAATATATAAATTTACAAATCTTAAACTTAATTAGATGATTTTGGAAAATTATGAAAAGACCGCGTTTTAATATCAAACAAGTTTCGATTAAGCAGCACTTACAAAAAATGGCATCCGGTAAAAAAGAAATAGATATAAAAAAAGTTACTCAAAATCACGATAATGTACGAGAAGACGCGCAAAACAACGATCCTGAAAGTGAGTCAGCAGAAAAGCCGGAATTATCGGAATTAGAAAGTTTTTTGCAGCAGTTAGATAACAGCTTTAGTAGCGTGGCTGCTATAGAAGATTCGGTCAAGCGAGAATACCGATTGCTTCAAGAAGCCAGACGTTTAGATATGCCAGCCGAAAGCTATCGGCGAATGTTTGAAAATTATTACTTGGAGAGATTACCAAAAAAAGAAGAGTATTCCTGGCTGAAGCCGGTCAAGTTTTTAGACCAGCGATTGGGAGATTTTGTTAAATGGTGTGAAAATGTTTCTCTCTATAGTTTGGCGACGGTGATCGGTCAGTTTACCTTGTTGGCAGCAATGGGAGCCTACTTTTGGGAAGCACCTCAGCGACGACAAGAATCGATCGATACCGCACGACAAGAAATTAGAAATCAGAAAGAGGTTGTATATTCTGAATCGAGAATTGAGGCAATGGAGCTACTCAATAAAAACTGTGAAGGTATGTTGGGGGAGCAAGCATCCAAAGCTAATCTAGAAGGACTCCAACTGAATCAGTGTTACAAATTTCAATTAGGTTTAGCAACTTTTTCCCAATGGCCACCTCAGTTTTTTAGAAATGAAGGAATGAACCTTTCCCAAATGAATCTGGCAGGCGCTAATTTAAAAGGAGCTAACTTACAAGGAGCCAACTTAGAAGGGGCGAATTTGGAAGGCGCTAATCTGGAACGAGCAAATTTGAAAGGCGCTAATTTAAAAAAAGCTAATCTAAAAGGAGCTATTCTTCGCGCGGCTTATTTGGAAAAGGCGGATTTAGAGGAAGCTAATTTAGATAGCACTCGGATGAGCCGAACATTTTTGCGGGATGCCAACTTAGCCAAAGCTTCTATCATTAATTCCCGCTTGCTTTGGGCAGATTTACAAGGAGCAAATCTCAATCAAGTTAATTTCCAAAATTCAAATCTGAGTCGTGCTAATCTCAAAGGAGCAGACCTTTACAAAGCTAATTTTAAAGGTGCTTCTCTGCGATATACAGATTTGCAGGATGGAACGATTACGATCGGGGCTGAATTCGAGCGTGCTAATCTTAAACGAGCCAAGTTTTGGTCAGCGGATCAGCTAAAACGGGGTTACAACTTAGATAAAGCTGCCAAAGACAAAGATTGGGAAGCAAAAATTGCCAAGCAAGGAACGGACACTTATCGAGTTGGATTCATTCTGCCAAATGATAATTTGACTTATAAGTTATATCAGCAAGGTTTAGAAAGATTGGAGAAACAAAACAAACAAGTTGAAATTTTGCCAATTAAGACCGGAGAAACTGTTGAGGAAGAAACCCAAGGAATCAGACAACTACTTACTCAGGATGTAGATGTCATTCTGATGAGACCTTTAGACCCGGAAAAATCCGTCCCGGCAATTCTGGAGGCTTTCGTTGCTGGCGTAGTAGTGGTTAATATCGGTGATTGTTTGCCGACAGAAGCTCAAAAAGTGGTATTTGCCTGTTACGAAAGCGATTCTGTCCGCATGGGATATGATTTGGGTCGGTATATGGGAGTTTGGGCTAAACCGAAGAATAAGAAACAGATTAAACCGTTAAATATCGGGCTGGTAGATGGTGCAGATTCCAGTCGCCTTTACCCTTATTTACAAGGTTTAAAATTAGGGTTGAAAGATTCCGGTGCTACTTGGAAGCAAGCGGCAACGACGGATGCAAAAATTCCTGAAGAAGTGGATAAAGTAAAGGAAATGCTCAAAAAGAACCCAGATATCAATGTTTTGTGGGGTGCTTCCGAGATGACTACAGAAATTGCTCTCAAAGCAGTTAAAGATTTGGGTTTAGAGAAAAAAGTTAGCGTGTTTGGAGTTGTGCCTTTAACTCGCAGATTAGCAAATATGTTGATCGATCCCAATCAGTCTTTGCAATCGATTGTGGATGAAGCACCCAGCTATGCGGCTCAAGAGTTGGCCAAACAAGCGATTGGCGTGATTGAGGGTAAGGTTTCCAGAGAATATAAATATGTAGTATTTCAGCATCGCTTGCTAGGTCAATACGACCAGAAAAGGGTTAACGAGTTAATTGGCGATGCTTTTGATTTGGAGAAAACTGCTCTCAAAAAACCGATGCCTCTGAAATCTAGGGCTGATATTCTGCCTTCGGAACTCCCTTCTAGTTTGGATTCTTCTAAGGCAATGCCGCTACCAGCAATTACTGATGAGAAAAAGATCCAGCAGTTACAAGACGATTTGCAAGAATTAATCGTGCAGAATTGGCAGATCTCTAGCAATAAGGAAACTGAAGAAGCATCGGTCAATTTCGATCGCGATTTGGTATACCGAGTGTTAATAAATACTAAAGGCGAACTAGTTTCTTACGAACCATTGGATAAATTAGCGATCGATCTTCTAACCACTACTCCTTTACCCAAATTGTTAGTAAAACCAGATAACAAAGGATCTGACGATCAACCTATTTTAATTCCGAATCACGTTGTTACCGATACTCCCGTCACTGAATATAAGGTCGTTTTTATGCCTAGTGGAAAAGTGGAAGTGAAATGGGGAGAAAGTTTCTTGCCTGATGAATAAATAGAATAGAATTCAGAATCCAGAATTCAGGAGTCAGAAGGCAGAAGGTAAAACACCGAAAAACAATAATTTGAGCCATTTATCCAGCCTCCTGATTCCTAGTTAAGGAATATAAACTAGTGTAGGATTAACTCCTAATTCTGTTCTCCATTCTGATAAAGACTTACCCCAGTTTTCTTCCCATTTCTGTGCCAAAAATGGTTGAGCTTTCGCTCCCATTCTATAACCAACAGCCAACCGATCTAACAAATTATCTAATTGTTCTGGTGCAGAGAACAAAGTTTTGAGTAATCCTCCAGCGATTAGTACTGCTGCCATTGTTCTGCGGGTTTGAGCTAATTCAAATGCTTTTAATCCTAGTTCGCCCGTTACATCTGTGTTAAATCCGGTTACTAAATGCCAAATATCGTGAGTTTGCCGAATGCGTAAGAAAATGTAACTGATGTCGTCTTTAACTTTAATTTGGCGATAAAAATTTGGATCGAACCCCGATTCTTTGATGAAGGATGCGTAAACATATCCTAAAGAATCTTCCGGATATTCCAGTAATTTTTCTGTATCTGGAGGTGGAGCAATGTAACGTTCTTGGATGATTTCCGCAACACCTGGTTGAGATTTAACGTATTCTACTGCTAAGTGATTTGCTTTAGTGTTAATCAGTCCTTCTTCAATATCATAAACAGAATCAGTTTGACCAGGGTCTTTTAATAAACAAACAACTCCTTTGAGAGTAGTTAAAAAATCAATATTTAGCTGTTTTAAATTGGAAATTAACATAGAGAAACTACTGGTAGTAATAATGGTTATTTTTCAAGTGTTGAATTTACCTTCTTTCTCCAAGTTAATTTCCCTTCAGCTATTCAACCTCATACATTTGGGTGATGCAATTGGGTGATTATAAAGCGCCGTTAATTTTGCCGTTAAAGCCGTAAACTTGCCGACTACCTACATAGGGTACTAACACTACTTCTTTTTCGTCTCCGGGTTCAAAGCGAACGGCGGTTCCGGCTGGGATATCTAAACGCATTCCCCTGGCTTGTTCTCGGTCAAATTCAAGGGATTCGTTAACTTCATAAAAATGGAAATGGGAGCCAATTTGAATGGGCCGATCGCCTTTATTTGCTACTTGCAATCTAATAGTCTGACGACCTGCATTAAGTTCAATTTCGCCTTCAGGTGTAATAATTTCGCCGGGAATCATCGTAATTTACCTCACTTTTATTATTTACTTAATACTGAATATTAACGAATTGGATTATGTACTGTCACTAGTTTAGTACCATCGGGAAAAGTGGCTTCTACCTGCACTTCATGAATCATTTCCGGTACTCCTTCCATCACATCTTCCCGCTTGAGCAAAGTCGTACCATAACTCATTAACTCTGCTACCGTGCGACCATCTCTAGCCCCTTCTAAAATAGCGGCAGAAATATAAGCAACTGCTTCCGGATAGTTCAGCTTTAAACCTCTATCTTTGCGTCGTTCTGCTACTAGGGCAGCGGTGAAAATCAGGAGTTTGTCTTTTTCTTGGGGAGTCAGTTGCATAGTTAAATTGAGTGATAATTAATACATTTTAAACTTTATCAGACAGAGCGATCGTTGCAGAAAAATTTTTATAAAATCGCTATATTTAGATTGGTTGATATACTCTCGAATTTGACATGGACTTTTTTACCTATATATTGCACGTTTTAGGTTCTGGCGCGGGGGCTTACGTGAGTGCGCGGAATATGCGCGATCGCCAAACTATTCCTAATATGTTAGCTGGCTTGCAATTATCTGAGTCTGGTGCAGTTCCTTTTTTGGAAAATCTCAGCCAAAGGGCTGCCACAGAGGGGGATAATTGGTTAGCAGAAAAACTCGCCCGTCATGCTGCTGACGAACGCCGCCACGGTCAAATATTCGCTCACGCCCTCAAACAGCTTAACAAACAAGTAATTGATTTCAAGAGTTTGCCCAAAAGCGATAAAAATAAGCGCAGTCCTTTTTTTGAAGCTTATTTTCAGGGGTATTTGCCAGAAGATTTGAAGCCAGAAAAAATTGACTGGACGGTTTTCATGGCTAGCACTTATATTCTGGAACTGGATGCTAGCAAAGATTTCGTTTTGATGGCAAACGCTTTGCCCGACGATCCGATTAGTGCCAACATTAGAAAGGGAATGTTGAGCGTGGCAAAAGATGAAACCGGTCATGCTGCTTATCTTTACGAAGCATTAGAACATCGTTTGTCACCTTTACAAATTCCTCAAGTTGTAGGCGAATGGCGTAAGCGCAAAGTAAACGCTCTCTTTGCAATGGTAGGCAACTTAGTAGAAAAAGGTGGTAAAATAAACAATTTAGTAAGAGATGGCGTTCCTTCAGAAATGGAAAGCGAAGTAGAGTTAGTAGCATCATAAAAAAAAACCTACTTTCTTAAATAAGACTTTAACCATTTCTTCGTAGGTTGGATTGAGGCATGAAACCCAACAAATACGTTGGGTTTTCCTATCATAAATTTAATTTAATTAAGGCCAAACTCTAGGGTAACAGCTAGGTCTTCCCAAATAAGATAAACGTAATAAATTCCATACATTTTTAAACCAATTTCTTACTTCAGTTGTGGAAGAACCGCGATAACGACATAATAATCCTTTAGTTAATCTGGTAACTCCTGCTTCTGCTTTTGTCTCCGAATCAAAAGAAAGTTCATTTGGCCAAAGCATTCTCACTTTTTCTACTAATTCTGGCGATACTGTTTGCCCGATATAAGCGAGACTAGCTACAATTGGTTGCCCAGCTAATCCATGCGGACTATTAATAATTTTTTCGCTAGCAGGTAACCATTGTCGATCGATCCACAAAGGGTTTCCTGCTTGCCAAATTTCTGTATGACTGCGCCATTCTCCCTGCAAAAATTTTTCACCTCTAGCAGTGCGTCCGAAGCGGGTAATTTCCCAACCTAACCAAGTAGCTTCCGGGGCTAATTCAACTCGCAAATTTTGCCGATAAATTGCCCCGTTAAAAATAATTGTTTCTTGAGGGAACCATTCTAAACAAGCACCTGGATCGACTTTAATTTGAATATTTTGTTTTGCTTGTAATCCGTTGCTGCGATAAATTTTACTAGCGGCGGCGGTGGTGATTAAAGCTTTGGCATTTGGTTGCAGTTGCAAATCAAGGGAAAGTTTATCTCCTCCGACGACTCCGCCAGCGGTATGCAGAATTACACTGTGGCAAACTTCTGAGCCTTCTGGATAAAAGGGGCGCTGGATTTTGAGGGGAGCGGTTGCTTGGTTGTGGATTAGTTGAGTTTGGTTGCGATCGCCATTAAAAATCAATTGTAAACTGCCGTGCCAAGTGGTAGATACCATTTTTTTACATTACAAACTTGGTCTACTCACATCTTGCACCATTCTCAACAAGACTTGAGAAACCGGGATTCCTCATGAAAAATATAGGCTTTCAAGTTTAGCTATTTGCCAGAAACTTTGTTTCTATGCTAAGTGCAAGATCTGATTATAAGTAGTTTACCAACATTTTGAGATTTGTATAGCAGTTTAAGAGTTGGTATTTTTTTGTAAAACTCAAATCAAATCCGATACCTATTTTTAGTGAATGTTGCAAAAATAATTTATTCTCAAATAATCTTAAAATAATAATTAGTATATCGACTTAAAATAAAATAAATAGTTACTGCAAATCATAAATTTTGTATTAAAAAATACAGTTTAATCGCACATACAAAACTAATCTCAACTCAGTTAGAGTAAAAGCATTACTAATTCTGGATTAAGAAGAAAAAATACAGAATTTTCCTGTTTGATAAAGATTGGTATTACAACTTCTGAGTCCTGATTCCTGAATGCTCACTTCAAATTATTCGATCGGGGTACTAAATATGCCGGAAGTCCTCTTCAAAGTAGACTTGAACAAACCATTTACCGAACAAGCATTAGTAGGTCATAATCGCTGGCATCCTGATATTCCAGCCGTAGCTTCTGTTAATCCTGGTGCTGTATTTCGTATTGAATGCAAAGACTGGACGGATGGACAAATTGGCAATAATGACAGCCCTAATGATGTAAGGGATGTGGATTTAACGGTTGTTCACGTATTAAGTGGGCCTATTTACGTGAATGGCGCTCAACCGGGAGATATTCTGGTAGTTGATATTTTAGATGTGGGAACTTTGTTAGATTATGAATGGGGTTTTACTGGGATTTTTTCGAGGGAAAATGGAGGCGGTTTTTTAACAGAGCATTTTCCAGTTGCTCAAAAAGCAATTTGGGATATTCAAGGGATTTATACGAAATCTCGCCATATTCCTGATGTAAAATTTGCCGGAATTCCTCACCCTGGATTAATTGGTTGTGCGCCTTCTCACGATTTACTTGGCATTTGGAATAAGCGAGAAGCGGATTTGGTAGCAACTAATCCGGAAAGAGTACCACCTTTGGCAGCTTTGCCAAATCCGAGAAATGCGATTCTTGGTTCGTTGAGTGGTGCAGAATACGATCGCATTGCTCAAGAAGCAGCCAGAACTGTTCCTCCTCGCGAACATGGGGGCAATTGCGATATCAAAAATTTGTCGAAAGGTTCGCGCATTTATTTCCCGGTTTATGTGGAAGGTGCGAAACTTTCGATGGGTGATATTCATTTTTCTCAAGGAGATGGAGAAATTTCTTTCTGCGGTGCAATTGAAATGGCGGGTTACCTAGATTTGCACGTAGATTTGATTAAAGGTGGCGTGGAAAAATACGGGCTCACTAATCCTATTTTTAAACCTGGGCCAGTGGAACCACGATATTCAGAATTTTTGGTATTTGAAGGGATTTCTGTTGATGAGTTTACCGGGCAACAATATTATTTGGATGCTCATGTTGCTTATCGGCGGGCTTGTTTGAATGCGATCGCATATTTCAAAAAGTTCGGATATACCGGAGAACAGATTTATTTACTGTTAGGTTCTGCACCTGTGGAAGGGCGGATTAGTGGCATTGTGGATATTCCGAATGCTTGTTGTACGTTGGCAGTTCCAACGGCAATTTTTGAGAAGAATGTTTTGCCTTCTTAATAAGCTAATTGAGGCGGAGCCTCATTAAATCTGCTCCCAGGTTCAACCTGGGAGCGAGAAAAGCGGGAAAAAAATCCAAAATCTAAAATCTAAAATTGCTTATGCCTGTTTACGAATTTCGGTGCAACAATTGCGGAACTTTTGAGCAGAGGCTTAATATGAGCGAAGCTAGCAAACCAATGGTTTGCCCAACTTGTCAAGCTACTGCTAAAAGAATTTATTCGGTAGCTGGTTTAATTACTACCCCTTATGCACTAAGCAGTCGAATTGAACGAAGTGCAGAACCTCGCGTAGTGAATAAATCAGAAATTAAAAAGTCAGAACATCACAAACATCATCACGATCGCCATCATGAGCGACCTTGGATGATCGGACATTGATGAAGGATGAAGGATAAAGGATGAAGTTTGAAGGATAAAAGTTTTATCCTTTATTTTTTATTTTTAAACGATCGGGTTATCTTCATATAAGTTTATTTTTTTGCTAAAATTATGTAATCATCAAGCGTGTAGTTTAAATCGTATTTTAATTTGAAGTATTGCCGTAAAAGCGGACTCATAAACTTTTGGCTAACTAAGTTTTCTCTGGCAAATTTTCCAAAATCTTTAATCGGTTCTCTTCTATCTCTTGATGTAAGATATTTATAAAAAACGAGTTTCAACTCTAATTCATCAACAAATTTTTGTACGACATTTTTTTCTTCAAGCTGATTTTCACTCTGCCGAACTCCGTAGGGCATAAATAGCTTCTTTTCTTGGATAATTAACATAACATAACCATTATCTTTAAGGCAATTAGTAAAGATTTCTTTATAAATTGCTAGAGACTCAGATCGCCTTTCGATATCATTAAAAAAGCAGTGAGAAATTACGATAAAATTGAAAAAAGCATGAGGTATTTTCAAAGAAGCAGAATCGTAATTAAAAATATTAGAAGTATCGAAACGAAAATAAGCGTTAGTTGCTGTTTCTTTTAATTCTATATATCTGCGCCAAAATTGCAATCCTCGATATTGAAAAGATTTTTGTTGTTCTAAAGAGTAGTAGGAAACGTGCATTGGTGGTAAGGAAAAATAGCTGCTACTACTTTGTAATAACAAAGCTAGTCCGTAAGCTACTGTACCTGGGCCAGCAGCGATGTCTAAAATATTGATTTTCGCTGGTAACAATCCCGTTTTGTAAATTAAAAACCAAGCAAGATAAGCACAGTAAACATTATCTAAAAAATATCTCATTAAGTAGATATGGGGGCTTAATTCAAATCTATATGAAGGGTCATCTCCACTTTTTAATCTATTTAAATCTTCTATAGCGTCATCTAGTAACAAGTGAAAGTTTTTGCTACCACTACGTTGGCTAAATTCTTCTTTAATAAAGTTAGCTAAACTTTCCTCGAAATCGTTAAAAACGTCACTATCAAGCCCAGTACACTGGATCATGTTTTCATCATGTTCTATCAGCTTAAACTTGTTAGCTACAAATTTAAGGAATTCTGGATCGGGTGCGATTAATTCCGGGAAAAATTGACCAATTTCTAAATCAGGAGGTAACTTTTCTAACTGCTGACGAAGTTGGCTAAGTTGCCGATATTGGGTAGAGATTTGTTGCCGGTAATCCCGTGAGGTTTTTTCAGCTTGTAACTTATCTTTAAATAATTTCTCCAGTAATGATAGCTTTGCACTCGATTTTTGAATTTCCTGCAACAGTTGCTCGGCAAGGCGAATGTTACCTTTGGCAAGAGCATTGCGAAATTGAAAAGAACGCCACCAATTAGCAATTAAATTATTCGTAGCCAAATCCTTCTTTACCTTCTTTAATTTCAACGCTAGGCAGCAAGTCAACTAACTTTTGCTTAAACTCAAAATAGTTTTCTTGTTCTCGATCGTACCACCAAGCGTACTTTTGCTTAAGGGCGATCGCTTCTTCTCGCGTTCCCGCTACATGAGAACGAGTTTGGCTGGTGTGGAATTCTTGAATGACTACGCGATCGACTATTTCTAGTTTGTTGATGAAAGGTATCCGATCCTCTGGCAATATAGGTAGCAGTGGCGTGACTGTTACGGAAAATTTTATATGATGGGTATCATCAGAAACTATGTTATGTATTAGTTTTCCGATCGCATTTAACCTGGCTTTAATACTTGGCGATCGCGGTTCAAAATCTTTTCTTACTGACTCGCTACCAGTTGGAATACTTAGATTAATTCTCAACCTTTGAAACTGCCGCAAAATATCAATATCTCTAGTAATCATCGGACTACGAGTTTGAATTACCAAAGTTGGCTGATATTTTAGCATTACCTCTAACAAACCTCGACTTAGCTTTTCTGCCGATTCTATTGGTTGATAAGGATCGGTTACGCTACTCATGTAAATGCTAGGATGTTTATCTGGATTCTTTTTGTACCATTTTGCTAATTCTTTATCCAATATTTCGGTAGCATTTTGTTTGATAATTACCCATTCACCCCATGTTTGGCGCATTTTTGGGCTAGGACTAAATGCAGCAGCATAACAGTAGCTACATCCATATTGACATCCTCTATAAGGATTGAGGGTAAAATCATAATAATTGATAAAACCCGTTGCTTTGTTTAGAAGCGATTTCGCCGGACTTTCATAAATATTAAAACTATTTGATTTGTCTCTAACTGACATCTTCGATTTATTTTCCCAGTATTCTTTAAAACATTGAGAATTGGCTACCATATTAATTTACCTCGTTTAGTTTTTAAAAGATACTTTTAATCGGTAGGTTAATCAAAAATTCTGCTCCCTTTCCTAATTCGGAAATTACATCGATACTGCCTCCATGTCTTTGGGCGATTTGATAGCAAATAGAAAGCCCTAAACCAGTACCTTTCCCCACAGGTTTGGTTGTAAAAAACGGATCGAATATTTTATCTTTGATTTCCGGGCTAATTCCAGGGCCGTTATCTCTAATTTGAATGGAAATTTGATTTTTTGAAATAAGCATAGTTTTAATTGTAATTTGTTTAATTGATTGATTGTCTAATTTTTCTAATTCATCTATTGCATTACTAATGATATTCATAATTACCTGATTGATTTGTCTGGGGTAACACTCGATCGGTGGTAATTTAGCATAATCTTTGATTACCTCGATCGCAGAAAGTTCATTATCCTCTTTCCAGTCTGTTTGCGATCGCAAACGACTGCCCAAAATTAACAAAGTACTATCAATTCCTTCATGAATATCTACTAATTTAACATCTGATTCATCAAGTCGCGAGAAGTTTCGCAGCGATAAAACAATCTGACTAATGCGGTTAGCACCTATTTGCATAGAAGAGATAATTTTTGGCAAATCAATCTTTAAAAATTCTAGTTCAATTTGTTCAACATCTTGCTCGATTTCCAAATCTGAATAACGTTCTTGATAACGAGCGATCAAAGTAAGCAAATCTTGGCTGTAAGTACTTACATAGGCAAGATTGGCATAAATGAAGTTAATCGGATTATTTATTTCATGAGCAATCCCAGCAACTAACTGCCCTAAACTAGACATTTTTTCTGTTTGCACTAGTTGAGTTTGCGTCTTTTTGAGAGTGGTTAGTGCTTGTGAAAGTTGTTCTGCCTTGATGGACAATTCAGAATTAAGTTGTTGTAATTTGTCGTGAGTTTGTTGTAATTGATAATTTTTTTGAGACAATTCTTCTGTCCTTTGTTGTACTCTCTCTTCCAAGTTTTGCCTTGCTATTTCTAATTCTTGAGTTCGTTCTAGTACTCGGCTTTCTAAATTATTAATCAGCGCTTTTAACGCTTGCGCCATTTCTTGGTAAGCTTTGGCTAATTGACCAATTTCGCCGCCATAATTAATGCCGGGAATAGGGTCGTCTAAATTTCCATTCGCTAGAGTTTTGCTACGTTTGGCTAATTGTTTGATCGGTTGTCCGATTTGATCGGCTAGTAGGCGAGCAACTGTAATAGAAATTACAATTGATAAACCCAAACCTACCCAAATTACACTGTTAAGTACTAAAGATGCTTCTTGAAAATATTGAGAAGAAATCTGAATTTTGACGATCGCAACAGATTTACCCTTAGAAAGGATAGGAGCATATATTATATTATGGCCTGACTCTGGTTCGATGCGATACAGTGGTTCTTTTTTTGTTATACGTTCTAAAATAGATGTGCGAAAGTTATGACTATCCCACATATCCAGATGATTTTTTTGTTCGCTGGCAAACATTAAATTCCCAGTTATAGAAATAATTTCTACCTTAGTTGTAGGCTGTGAAAAAGTTAAAAATTTTTGTAACCAAATATGATTTAAGGTTTGCCCTACAACTAAATTACCGGGTGATTTACCGCTACCGTCAGTTTGGAAAACAGGAGCGCTGACTAAAATTAATAATTTGCGATCGCCCAACGTTATCAAATCTTTATCTTGCTTTCCTTGTTCGAGGAAAGCAGCAATTTTTTGCTGTACTACTGGTTGATTTAAAGCTTCTCCTGTTTGTGCCAAAGTTTTTCCTTGATTGTTAATAACTGTGGCATGATCGGCATTAGTTGAAAAAACCATTTGTTTGGTTACTTCTTTGGCAATCCAAGGTATATTTTGTTTTTGAATAGCCTCATACAAATCCGTCCAAATTGCATAGCCATTGACTAAATCTTGCAATCCATTAGTAGTGGCTTCCACGTATCCTCTAAAAGCCAAAAATTGGTCGTCAAGTCTAGTTTTTTCCAATTTAACCAGGGGTTGGTATATTAATTTCCACGCTACGCCATAAACCAATAAGATTGGCATTAATGATGCCCCAAACGTAAAAAATAAAATTCTAATTTGCAGCTTTTGCAAATGATTAAATATTCGCAATTGAATGTTTTTTAATTTCATTTTTATGAGTTTATTAACTAAGGGTAAATTACTTTCCCCAAGGAAAGTAGAGGTAAAAAAAATTATTATTTATAACCAGATAAGTTAACTTACACCAATTTCCCAAAATATTGCAAGTTCTTGTAAGTTGGCCAACAGCTTAGTACCGGACAAAAAAAAGCTATTTATGATTCAGAATATACAATCCACTTTAGCGCAACTTTCCCAGTGCAAGAACCACAAAAACGATGACTTCTTCTGTTATCGATCGGGTAAGTGCTAAAAAATTTTACAGAATTTACTATTTCTTAACTAAAATACAATATCTACCAAAAATTACATTTTTGGTAGATAAATTAAGGCAAGTTATGATATAGTTTATAAAATTTATAACTAAACTGCCAAAAACTTTTGAATTACATCTTGGCTGAGTTCGCTAGTGGGGCCAGCAGCTACAATACCACCTTTTTGCATTGCATAATAGCGATCGGCCTGCCGCACGAAATGCAAGTGTTGTTCGACTAACAGCACGGAAATACCTGTAGTTCTGACAATGCGGCGAACGGCAGCTTCTATTTCCAGAATGATCGAAGGCTGAATTCCTTCTGTCGGTTCATCCAACATCAGCAAGCGGGGGCGTCCCATCAAAGCACGCGCGATCGCTAATTGTTGCTGTTGTCCGCCGCTTAAGTCCCCTCCCATACGAGATAACATGGTTTTTAATACGGGAAATAAAGCAAAAATTTCCTCTGGAATTTCTTCATTTTTACCACGTTGTGTTCTCGCTTCTAACCCTAACAATAAATTTTCTTTCACAGTTAAACGAGGTATAATTTCTCGTCCTTGAGGCACGTAGCCAATACCCATTTTTGCTCTCTTGTCGGGAGATTCTCCTAAGATCGATTCACCTGCCAAATTAATCGTACCCGTCCGAGGTTTGAGCAAACCCATAATAGTTTTTAATAAAGTAGTTTTGCCCACTCCGTTGCGTCCGATCAGGCAAACCATTTGCCCAGCCGGAACGCTCAAATCTACATCCCTAAGAATGTGGCTTTCGCCATAATAAACATTTAAACCAGTTACTTGTAACATCAACTGGGTAAGTGATTCGTTGTATTCGCTAGCAATTGCTGAATTTGTAGACATCAGTGCCGATTTGAAGTTAAATTTTCATTTGTAATTTACCATCTTAAATTTAAAATAGATATTAAATCTGTATAAATAAACCCTTTTTCATTAATCGGTTGTTTTGGGAAAGTAATTGGCAAATTGGCGAACTATTCGATTCTTGACTTCTTAGAGAAGCCAAAAATCTTATATTTTTAATTTTTTTCAATCAAATCTGATTGCTATAATTATTTTTTGCTACCTCCGGACTAGTAAAGTTTTTAATTTTAATTTTGCCTAAACGATAGATACTTAACTGCCCGTGCTATTTGATCGAATTATTACTTGAGTTGACCAAATATTATAGTTTTTTATAAAGTAAAAGTTTTGCGATCGCAAAACTCTACTAAGTTTTTCTCTGTTTGAATCCAAGTTATTTTTAAAAAAATTGACTCATCTTTTCAAAGGCAATCTATCTTAGGTAACTTGACTGGAATAGTTAAATATGATAAAACCGATTATTTAATAAAGACAGGCCATAAATTACGCCGATAGAAAGATTTTTAAAACTTGCCAATTATATATAATCGGAACCATTTACGTTGATTGCTTAATACTTCTATTTTTCCTCAATTAATGGCTAAAAATCTTCTACTTTAGGTGGATTCGACAAAAATTATATGATGTGAAAATCTACCACACTAACTACCTTAATCATATCAACTTTGTAGCAGCAAGGCTGATAGTGGATTGCCAATTATAAATGCACATTTCGATGAAAGGATATTAACCGTGAAAATCGGGTCTGATTATTTGGGTAACGGTCGTTGTCAATTTACTGTTTGGGCGCCATCTCACGAAGATGTTGCTGTTCAAATTGTCTCTCCCGAATCGCGTCTCATCCCCATGCAAAAAGATGAATGGGGCTACTTTAAAGTATTAGCAGAGGGCATCGAACCGGGAACTCTTTATTATTACAAAATAGCCGGGGAAACCGATCGGCCAGACCCCGCTTCTCAGTATCAACCAAAAGACGTGCATGGCCCTTCTCAAGTGGTGGATCGTAGCACGATTCAGTGGAATGACGCCAACTGGTCTGGCGTTCCTTTAGAGGAAATGATTATCTATGAATTGCACGTCGGTACGTTCACACCAGAAGGTACTTTCGAGGCAATTATTCCTAGATTAAAAGAATTGCACGAGTTGGGAGTAAATGCCATTGAAATTATGCCAGTTGCTCAATTTCCCGGCGATCGCAACTGGGGTTACGATGGTGTCTATCCCTTTGCTGTGCAAAGTTCCTACGGTGGGCCAGAAGGATTGAAAAAACTAGTTGATGCCGCACACCAAGAGGGAATATCGATCGTCCTTGACGTAGTTTACAATCATTTTGGCCCAGAAGGAAACTACACCAGTCAATACGGCCCTTACTTTACCGAAATGTACAAAACGCCTTGGGGCATGGCGTTAAACTTTGACGATATTTACAGTTACGGCGTGCGGAATTACTTTATTAAAAACGCCCTTTACTGGTTTGAAAATTATCACATTGATGCCCTGCGATTAGATGCGGTACACGCCATTTTTGATTTTGGTGCTAAACATTTTTTACAAGAACTCGCAGAAGAAGTTACTGCCTTATCTAAACGGGCAAGAAGGAAGTTTTATCTAATTGCAGAAAGCGATTTAAATGACGTGCGAGTAATTCGCGATCGCGAATCGGGCGGATATGGTATAGATGCCCAATGGAGTGATGATTTCCATCACATATTGCACGTACTTTTAACAGGGGAACAAAAAGGATATTACAAAGATTTTGGCAGTTGCCAACAAATGGCCAAAATCTTAAAAGAAGGGTTTGTTTATACTTGGGAATACTCCCCTCATCGCCGTCGATATCACGGTAACGATCCCAGCGATCGGCCCGCCCATCAATTTGTAGTTTGTACACAAAATCACGACCAAGTTGGCAATAGAATGATGGGAGAAAGACTAACCCATCTAGTCTCATTTGAAGCGCTCAAATTAGCAGCAGGCGTCATGCTAATTTCTCCTTACGTACCCATGCTTTTCATGGGAGAAGAATACGGCGAAGAAGCACCGTTTCTCTACTTTGTCAGTCATACCGATCCGGATTTAGTGGAAGCAGTGAAACAAGGGAGAAAAAGAGAATTCACCGAGTTTCATGCAGAAGAAGAAGGAGAATTTATCGATCCCTTCAGCACCGACGCTTTCCAAAAATCCAAATTACAGTGGCATAAACGGAAAGAAGGCAAACATAAAGCGCTGTTAGAACTGCATCAGCATCTCATTCACTTACGCCGTACCATGCCAGTGTTGAAAAACCTGGATAAAGATAATTTAGAAGCAACAGCCCTGGAAGAAGAAAAAATAGTTTTCTTACGTCGTAGTGACAGTACGGGTAACCAAATTTTTTGCATCATGAACTTCAATCAAAATGAAGTTAATTGCCCAACATCTCCGGGCGGAATCTGGCGAAAAATTCTCGATTCTGCCGATTCTAAATGGATGGGGTCTGGTTCTCAAATGCCAGAAAAATTGTTGCAAGAACAAACAGTAACAATTTCCCCCCATAGTTTTGCCCTTTACGAATTAGAAACATTAGCACAGTGATCAATAAGGGTGGGCAATGCTCACCCTTAATCTAATCTAACAAATTTTTTAGGAGTAATAAGTTAAAATGCGGATTCCTAACTCTACTTACCGGATTCAATTTCAATCAGAGTTTCCCTTTGAAGCTGCCCAAAAAATCATTGATTATCTTGATAATCTGGGTATTACCGATCTGTATGCTTCTCCCATATTTAAAGCTAGGGCAGGCAGCACCCACGGTTACGATGTAGTCGATCCAAATCAAATTAATCCTGAATTAGGTACGCTAGAGCAGTTTGAAGCTTTAGCTGATGAAATTAAACGTCGGGATATGGGATGGATACAAGATATCGTTCCCAACCACATGGCTTATGATAGCCAAAATCTGCTCTTAATGGATGTATTAGAAAATGGGCCTGATTCAGATTATTTCGATTACTTTGACATCGAATGGGATCAAGCTTATGAAAACGTGAAAGGGCGAGTGCTTGCCCCTATGTTGGGAAATTTTTATGGAGAATGTTTGGATAATGGAGAAATTCAACTCAATTATGATGAGAATGGGTTAAGCGTTAATTATTACGGCTTAAAATTGCCTGTAAGAATCGAATCTTATGCACCGTTTGTTATTCATAATTTAGGACATTTGGCGCGAGAATTAGGGGGAAGGAATCATCCCGATTTTGTCAAATTTCTGGGGATTCTTTACTTAATTAAGAACGCCCCTGCGGAAGTAAAAGGTAAAGAGAGATACGATCAAATCGCCTTTGTAAAAGGACTATTTTGGGAACTCTATACCCAGAATCCGAAAGTCAAAGAATTTGTTGATGGGAATATCAAATATTTTAACGGAGAAAAGGGTAATCCAGAAAGTTTCGATCCCCTCGATAAGTTACTGCAAGATCAATTTTATCGATTATCTTTCTGGAAAGTCGGGGCAGAAGAAATTAACTATCGTCGATTCTTCACCGTTAATGAACTAATTTCTGTCAAAATCCAAGAACTCAAAGTTTTCCACAAAACTCATGCCTTGATTGCTAAGCTAGTTGAAGAAGGAAAAGTAACCGGATTAAGAATAGACCACATTGATGGACTTTACGATCCAACAGAATATCTGAAGCGACTACGCCAAAAAGTAGGAGAAATTTACATTACGGTAGAAAAGATTTTAGAACTGAAAGAAAAAATGCCCCCTTGTTGGCCGATTGAAGGCACGAGCGGCTATGATTTCTTAAACTACGTGAATGGAATTTTCTGCTGCGGTGATAACGAACAGTCTTTTAACGAACTCTACATCAAATTGACTGGCATTGAAACTCCATACGAGGAGTTGTTTATTGAGAAAAAACATCTAATTGTTGAAAAGAATTTGGCAGGAGATGTAGACAATCTCACTCAAATTCTCAGAAAAATGGCAGGTCATTCCAGGCGTGCCCGCGACTTTACCATGAACGGTTTAAAAAGAGCGCTGGCAGAAATATTGCGGGTCTTTCCTGTTTATCGTACTTATGTAAATGGGGACGGATTTAGTGATTCAGATCGTCAATATATCAGGGAAGCGATCGAACAAGCAAGAGAAAGAATTCCTCTGCTTTTAAACGAACTCAATTTCATTGAAGAAGTGCTTTTGCGGGAATTTGAGCAACCTTTAACAGAAGAAGAATATAATCGTCTGCACTTCATTATGAGGATGCAACAGTTGAGTGGCCCTTTGATGGCGAAAGGGATTGAAGACACCTTATTTTATGTCTATAACCGATTGCTATCTTTGAATGAAGTGGGTGGAAATCCCGGTAAATTTGGCTTGACAATTGGGGAATTTCACGAATTTAATCAAAATCAAATTAATGAGTGGCCTCACAAAATGAACGCCACTGCTACCCACGATACCAAACGCGGGGAAGATGCGCGTGCCAGACTGAACGTATTATCGGAAATACCTGAAGAATGGACAACACAGGTTAAGAATTGGATTGCCATTAATCGCCCGAAAAAAAGTATCGTGCGGGGAAAACCCGTCCCGGTTGGTAATGATGAATATTTCTTGTATCAAACTTTATTGGGGTCTTATCCTTTTAGTGAAAGCGAGAATGAATCTTTTATACAACGGGTGAAAGATTATATGCTTAAATCCGTTCGGGAAGCTAAGCTGCATACGGCTTGGTTGCGTCCCGATAGCGAATATGAAGAGGGATTTCTCGCTTTTGTGGAACGAGTTTTAGAGTCTTCGGAAGAGAATCAATTTTTGAAAGAGTTTCTGCCTTTCCAGAAATGGGTGGCTGGCTATGGGATTTATAATTCTCTTTCTCAAACATTGTTGAAATATACAACTCCTGGTGTTCCCGATACTTATCAAGGGACGGAATTGTGGGATTTGAGTATGGTAGATCCGGATAACCGCCGTCCGGTTGATTACGAACTGCGAATTTCGTTTTTAAAAGAGGTGAAGGAGAAAACTGAGAAAGATATTTTGAAGCTAATTGATGAACTACTTGCTAATCAAGAAAATGGCAAGATTAAGCTATTTTTAGTTCACAAAGTTCTGCAAGCCAGAAAAGAAAATTTGGCTGTTTTCCAAAAAGGTGATTACCAACCTCTGGAAGTGACTGGTCAATTGCAGAATCACGTGGTGGCTTTTGCCCGAAGCTTTGAGGATAAAATGGCGATCGCAATTGCACCCCGTTTCTTTACCAAGCTGGTGAAATCAGGAGAATATCCGCTGGGTGAAAAAGTTTGGGCAGATACTCAATTAAAATTGCCCGCCGGATCGCAGTTTACTTGGCGCAACGCTATTACTAATCAAACTGTTTCTGGGGATGGCGCGATCGCGATCGGTGATATCCTACAACATTTCCCCGTTGCACTGTTGATTAGTCAACATCAATAAGCTGACAAAAACGCAGAAATCCGATTTCTTCAAGCTGTTTTCGTAGGTTGGGTTGACCCCAGGAAACCCAACACTACAATTCTATAAGCTGACAAAAACACAGAAACCCGGTTTCTTGAAGAAACCGGGTTTCTTTTAGTCTAATCCAACTTATCCTAAACGCCGCAGGACAACGAGCGATCGCGCTGCCACCGGGATCGCGTCACCATTGGTGTAAATCTTCTCATCTTGAATGAAGCGCGGTTCCTTGGTGTCGATCGTAACTAACCACTGCTTATCATCAATGTCCAGCACAGATGGTAAGCTAAACTCGATCGTTTCATAGTGGGCGTTAAAGAACAGCAGAAAACTATCATCGCTGATCCGCTGACCTTGAGGGCCAGGACTGGGAATTTGATTACCATCTAAGAACACCGCGATCGCCTTAGTGTAACCTGCATTCCACTGATCGTCTGTCATCTCGCCGCCATCAGGATTAAACCACGCAATGTCACTGATATTTTTTCCGTGAATGGCTTGACCTTGGAACCACTTGCGCCGACGGAACACCGGATGCTGGCGACGGAAAAAAATCAGTTCGCGGGTGAAATTGATTAAATCCTCATTGTCTTGTGGCAAATCCCAATGGAACCAAGAAATTTCATTATCTTGGCAATAGGCATTATTATTGCCCATTTGCGATCGTCCCATCTCATCTCCCCCTAGCAACATAGGGATACCTTGGGACAGCATAAGAGTTGCCAAGAAGTTTCGCCGCTGTCTTTCCCGTAATTGTTCTATTTCCGGGTCATCGGTCGGCCCTTCACAGCCACAATTCCAAGAACGATTATGGCTTTCACCGTCCATACTGTTTTCACAGTTCTCTTCGTTGTGCTTATCGTTGTAGCTAACTAAGTCGTTGAGGGGAAAGCCATCGTGGGCAGTGATAAAGTTGATACTGGCGTTCGGTCGCCGTCCGTTAGTTTGGAAATATAAATCGGGGCTACCAGTGAAACGATAAGCAAAATCTCCTAATGTCGTACCCTCACCGCGCCAGTAATCTCGCACCGTATCCCTATACTTCCCGTTCCATTCTGACCAACGAACTGGGAAGTTACCGACTTGATAACCACCTTCCCCAATATCCCAAGGTTCGGCAATTAGTTTCACGTCAGCCAGCACCGGGTCTTGGTGAATAATATCGAAGAAAGCCGCCAGACTATTCACTTCATACAGTTCTCGCGCTAAAGCAGAAGCTAAATCAAACCGGAAGCCGTCTACGTGCATTTCGGTTACCCAGTAGCGCAGGCTATCCATGATTAACTTCAGTACTTGGGGATGACCTACGTAGAGGGAGTTACCACAGCCCGTAAAGTCCATGTAGTAACGTTTGTCGTAATCCACCAGACGGTAGTAAATACTATTGTCAATTCCCCGCAGAGACAAAGTTGGTCCTAAGTGGTTGCCTTCTCCAGTGTGGTTGTACACCACATCCAAAATTACCTCAATTCCCGCCCGGTGGAGGGCTTTCACCATCTCTTTGAATTCGTTTACTTGCTGCCCCAAAGCACCACTAGCACTGTATGCGGCATGGGGTGCAAAGTAGTTAATCGAATCGTAGCCCCAATAATTCTTTAATCCCTTATCCGCTAAGTGACCGGGATAAGCGAGGTAATGATGGACAGGCATCAATTCAATGGCGGTAATACCCAATCTTTGCAAATGTTCTATAGCAGCTGGATGACCCATCCCTGCATATGTACCCCGCAACTCTTCTGGGATATCTGGGTGCAGTTTGGTGAAACCTTTCGTATGAACTTCATAAATAATCGTTTCGTGCCAAGGTGTGCGGAGTAACTGGTCACCCTCCCAGTCAAAGGACTGATCCACCACCACAGATTTTGGCATCAAATGGGCACTATCGAGATCGGAAAAAGATAGGTCTTCTTCAGGAGAATTCCAATCATAGCCAAATAATTCTGGCCCATTAACAACATCCCCGTCAATTGCTTTGCCGTAAGGATCGATCAACAGCTTGTTGGGGTTGAAGCGATGACCTTCCTGCGGGCAGTAGGGGCCATGTACTCGGTATCCATATCGTTGACCGGGGCCAATTCCTGGCAAATAGCCGTGCCAAACAAAGTTACTAACTTCTTTTAGTTCTACCCGCGTTTCTTTATCATCGCGATCGAATAAACAAAGTTCAACACCTGTGGCATTTTCACTAAATAAAGCAAAGTTCGTGCCTTTACCATCCCAATATGCACCTAAAGGATAAACATCACCTGGCCAAAGTGCTACGTACATAAATTAAAAATCTCTAAAGCTCGACAATTAACCAACATCAAATGGCTATGATTATTCATTAGTAAATCGGTCACTAGTTCTCACGTTTCTACTCTTCAGAACGAGTGTCCGGTTAAAGGTTGAAGTCGTTGCTTAGTTACTTCAATCTGCTAAGAATTTTTGGCATGATTATAGGGAGCAAAAAAAATGCGATCGCGATGATTAATTAGATTAAGGTAGGTAGCTTTAACCCTATAAAATCTGCCAAAAGATAGGTTTCAAAAAAAAGCTAATCGATTTTTTTAGGATTCGCTCATGTTAATGTTTCCTTTATGTAAGCGTCAAACTCCTCTGTTCATGGGCGATTCGCAATACTTAGTTGAATAACCAACCTTTTTTAATATAGTATTTACTCCTTTGCCAAACTTCTATCCCAGGAAAGGAGTAAATACTAATAATAATTGTATTTTTTTATACAGATATTCATTTGTATGTAAATTTTTTATATTAAGTTTTGTTAATCGCGTGCTGATATCAATTCCGAATTTAGCTTTACTACTCATAGAATTCTTTCAATCAAATTTTGTCCTAAAAATAGTTTATTCATCTTCTGTTTGTCGTCCCAAATATACTTCGATCACTCGCGGATCGTTCTGCACTTGTTCGATCGTACCTTCACACAACACCGAACCTTCATGTAAAACAGTTACTTTTCTAGCGATTTGGCGCACGAATTCCATATCGTGTTCGATGACCAAAATGGAATGGCTTTCTGCCAAAGCAAGTAGCAATTCTCCGATATTATAAGTTTCTTCATCTGTCAATCCAGCTACAGGCTCATCTACTAACAATAAATCCGGAGACTGCGCTACTAACATCCCAATTTCCAATCGCTGCTTTTCACCGTGAGAAAGCAATCCTGCTTTGATATCCGCTTTCGCACTCAAACCAATTGTTTCTAGCAACCCTACTACAGTACGCCGTTCGTCATTAGAAGATTTTCCAAACAAACTCGCAAAAACATTTTTATTCCGGTTACAACTAAGTTCTAAATTTTCGCGAGGAGTTAAATTTAAGTAAGTGCGGGGCGTTTGAAATTTTCGTCCAATTCCCAAACGAGCAATTTGATGTTCGGAAAGAGAACGCAAATTTCGCCCTTTAAATATTACGCTTCCTTCTGTTGGTTGTACCTTCCCAGTAATTACATCCAAAAATGTAGTTTTTCCAGCACCGTTCGGGCCAATTACTACCCGCAATTCACCCGCATCCATACTAAAATTCAAGTTATTTATCGCTTTAAAACCGTCAAAACTAACCGTGACGTTTTCGGTTTTTAATATTGTACCGTTCATAAATTAATAGGTGATTCCTTGGAAAAGTTAACTAGACGTGGCAAAATTAATGATAAGCTAGCTCGTTAATTTAATTGGTTATTCAGTTTCCAATTCTTCTCGTTCAAGCTGCACTTCTGGGTCTTCTTGTAAGCTGGGATAAGTTGTTGCATACTTGCGAATTCCCAGTAAATAACCTAATTTTTCCATCCCGTCACTTTGCAGCCAACCTACTAAACCACCAGGCAGTACCGTTACCACAATTAAGAACAAAGCACCTTGGAAAAATAACCAAACTTCCGGTAATTGTTCGCTCAAGATACTTTTAGCAAAATTAACCGTAAC
Source organism: Leptolyngbyaceae cyanobacterium (assembly GCA_036703985.1). GTDB lineage: Bacteria > Cyanobacteriota > Cyanobacteriia > Cyanobacteriales > Aerosakkonemataceae > DATNQN01. The sequence continues at coordinate 69,485 of DATNQN010000008.1, read as the reverse complement.
CGCTCCTAATACTGCTCCGATTAAAGTAGCACGACCGCCCACCGCCACCCAAATTACCATTTCAATCGAAAAGGCAATATCCATCGCTTTTGGCGAAATCAAACCAGTTTGGAGGGTAAACATCGCCCCGGCAATTCCCGCTAATCCGGCAGAAATCGCAAATATCAAAACTTTAAATCCTGTCGGATCGTAACCGGAAAACCTTACTCTCGGTTCGTCATCTCGAATCGCAATTAACAAGCGTCCAAATCTACCACTAGTTAGCCAACGACAAAGAGCGTAAGCACCTACAAGTAAGATAACAGTCAAAGTGTAAAATATAAATTGGGTGGTGTTGTTATTAACAGTAAAACCCAACAAAGTTTTGAAATCAGTTAAACCGTTAGTACCGTTAAAAAGTTTTTGTTGTCCGTTGAAAAAATTAAAGAAAACTATCGTTGCGGCTTGGGTAAGAATCGAAAAATAAACACCTCGAATGCGGTTGCGAAATACTAAATATCCCAAAATGGCAGCTAGTATTGAAGGAATGATAATTACAGATATTACCGTCAAAGGAAATGAATAGAATGGTTGCCAAAACCAAGGTAATTCCGTTACTCCGTAAAGGTTCATGAATTCCGGTAATTGGTTGCTGGCGCTTGACGGTATTTGTAATTTTAAGTGCATGGCTAAAGCGTAACCGCCTAGCGCGAAAAATACGCCATGACCTAAACTAAGCATTCCCGTGTATCCCCAGATTAAATCAATGCCCAAGGCGACAATTGCTAAAGCTAAAAATCGCCCTAACAAATTAACGCGGAATCCTTGTCCTAAAACAGTGAGTAAAGGGGGAATAATGAAGATTAGAACGAGCGCGATCGCAGCCACGAAAAATGCTTCGAGCATCAGCGATCGCTTTTGTTGCCACAAGGATTTAGTTATTACCTTTAAAGATTTATTAGGTAGCACGGCAGTAGAGTAAGATACGGGTTGACTTTTTACTTTTTCCCTCTCATATTTTTTGACGCGAGGGAAATGATATATTTTGCGAATTTGATTACCTTGGCTTACTTGCAAACTATCTTTTATTGTTTCATCCGAAGATGGTAATGCTGGAGAATCAACCGCAGGCGGTGGTTCATGCCGCTCGTTTTCTGAAATTTTTTCATCTGTTGGTGACAGCACAGAAGATACTGTTGGCGAATTGCCTGTGGGGGCTGACCCCTCCTCCTCAACCCCTCCCCTGCAAGGAAAGGAGCTTTCCGGCTCCCCCTTCCCTGCAAGGGAAGGGGGCTGGGGGGTTAGGTTTTCCGAATTCGCCAACATTATCATTGAAGCAGTAGATTCGGGAATTGATACTTTTGCTTCTAAAGCGATTTGTTCTTCTTGGTTAATTTCCCGTTCGACCAATACTCTTCTTCTTATACGAGGGAAATGATATATTTTTCGTTTGTTACTTTCGCTATCTTCTAAAATTTTTAATTCTGTTGATGGGGAAACTTCCTCATTTATTGGAGAAACTGATGAATCATCAGAAATTGTTACTTCTGATAATCGGTCATCTGGTTTTTCATTTACTTTTTCGATATCTGGTAATTGGGAGATGCGATCGTTTGCTTCGGATTCCTCCACCGACGTTTTCGGCTGGTCAGAAAAAGATGCTGTATTAGAAACAGGGGATACTGGTAGGCGATCGAAGTTTGGCTCTTCTACTTGTCCGCTATTTTCCCTTGCTTCCCTCCTTACTCGCGGAAAATGATATATTTTCCGCTTTTTATTTTGATTTTCCTCCCCTGACATTTCTTTAGGCTCCTCATCTATATAACAAGATTAGATTGCAGTTGGACGTGAGGATATATTTGCTAATTTGGCGACGCATATTTAAGCATCAACTGTACGCCCTTTTTGAGGAAAAATTCCCGCAGGTTTCACTTGCAAAAAAGCAATAATTAGCGCGAAAACCATCACTTTGGCCATACTAGTCGTGGCAAAAAAAGTAAAGAAATCTGCCAACGGTTTAATCGGCGCTAACATCAGCGCCATCGTACCGGAACCGATCAAATAATTAACAGTACCGATTGCCATTGCTGCCACGATACTACCTACTAATTTGCCAACACCGCCTACTACCACCACCATAAAGGTATCGACAATGTAATTTTGTCCGGTATTTGGCCCTACAGAACCGAGTAAACTAACCGCGCATCCCGCCACGCCTGCTAAACCAGAACCGATCGCAAACGTGATCGCATCTACTTTTTGAGTTGGGATACCAAGACAAGCACTCATGCTGCGATTTTGGGTAACCGCTCTAATTTTTAATCCCCAAGTAGAACGTTGTAAAAATAGATAAATGCCAACTAAACAAATAATCGTTAAAGCGATGATGAATAACCGCGCGTAAGGTAATTGAAAATCGAGGAAAGGTAATGCTAAACCGCCTCGCAACCATTTCGGAGCAGTCACGTCAACGTTTTGAGCGCCAAACCAAGGTTTATTGATTGCTAGCTGAAAAGTTTGGTTTAAAACTATGCTCGTGACTAGAGAAATTGCCAGCGATAAAGTTAACATCACCGCCATTACCCAATTGCGAATTCGCTCGAAATCCGAGCGACGGGATATCAACCACCAAGCACCAAAAAATAATCCGCAAAATAGGACGATTCCCACTACTAACAGCCAGCTAACACTGCGGACGAACTGCTGCAAAATCAGGCTAACTCCCCAAGTCGCCAGCAAAGTTTCTAACGGTCGTCCGTAAAGGAAGCGAATTACTCCTCTTTCTAAAACTAACCCCATAGCACCTGCTACCAGGAAAGCCATTGGCAGCGCAAAAAATATATAAGTTTCAAATAAAGGACTGCCTTTAAAAACATTCTGCACTAAAAAAGTCGTGTAGGCTCCCAACATCATTAATTCGCCGTGAGCCATATTAATTACGCCCATCAAGCCAAATACGATCGCCAGTCCCAGCGCCGCAATTAATAAAACCGCGCCAATACTAATCCCGTTAAATATTGCATCGAATAATCCTGCTATCACTCACCTACTCCTGCGATTTCCTGTTTGTAGTAAGGACTTTAGTCCTTTCTTATCATCAAATTTTGAGGACTAAAGTCCTCACTACTAACCTGTTTATTTCAATAAATTGTTCATGGGTGAGTTATCCTCACCCATGCGCCTAACTAAATTTTGTACTTGCCTCCTTTAGCCGGATCGGACCAGTCGCAGGCATAACCTTTAGTTTCTGCAACGAACTGGTTCCAAGGAACTGGCGACACTGCTTTTGGCGTTTCGTAAACGATCTTAAACAGACCGTCTTCCGCTACTTCACCCAAACGCACGAACTTGGCTAAGTGGTGATTATTCTCTAAAGTAACCGTACCGCCTGGTGCATTAAACGTCTGACCTAAAGCAGCTTTTCTGACTGCTTCAATATCAGTTGTTTTGGCTTTTTCGACAGCTTGTTTCCACAGGTAAACCATGATATATGCTGCTTCCATCGGGTCATTAGTTACTCGATCGACACCATATTTGGCTTTAAAAGCTTCTACAAATTTCTTATTTTCTGGGGTATTAACTGTTTGGAAATAATTCCATGCTGCGTAATGACCTTTTAGATATTCAACGCCAATTGCTTTTACTTCTTCTTCAGCAATACTAACGGACATTACCGGATATTTATCAGCGGTGAGTCCAGCGCCTTGTAACTGTTTGAAGAAAGCAACGTTACTATCACCGTTCAGAGTATTGAAAATTACGCCACCTTTTGGCAAAGCAGCTTTGATTTTGGTAATGATCGGGGTAACTTCTGTATTACCTAAAGGTAAATAATCTTCTCCAACAGTTTTGCCACCTTTCGCTTCTAGTTGAGCTTTGATGATGGTGTTGGCGGTGCGGGGAAATACGTAATCAGAACCTACTAAGAAAAATTCTTTGCCTTTATTTTGTAGCAACCAATCAACTGCCGGCTCAATTTGTTGGTTGGGTGCAGCACCAGTATAGAAGATACTGTTGGAACATTCTTGTCCTTCATACTGCACCGGATACCACAGCATATGTTTCTTTTCTTCAAATACTGGTAGTACTGCTTTCCGGCTAGCAGAAGTCCAGCATCCAAATACGGTGACTACTTTATCTTGGTCGATTAATTTTTTGGCTTTTTCGGCAAAAGTTGGCCAATCGGAAGCACCGTCTTCAATAACTGCTTCTATTTTTTTTCCTAGTACTCCACCAGCGGCATTTATTTCATCAATTGCTAACCTTTCCGCATCGACAACGCTTTTTTCACTAATCGCCATCGTACCGCTGAGGGAGTGTAAAATTCCCACTTTAATGGTGTCTCCGGATGCCGTGCTAGTTGCTGCTACGGGAGTTGCCGTTGGTGAGTTCGTACCGGAAGCAGGTGTTTGCGTTCCTGAAGGATTGGTGTTGCTATTACAAGCTTTCAGAAACAAACTGGCTCCTAATGAAGCGGAACCATATAAAAGAAATCTACGTCGATTAAATCGATTTGCCATCCTGTTGACCACTCCTTAAACACTCAGTCAAACAACAGAAATATTGTCTAACCGAAACGTGATATTCTATTCCGTTTTATCAAAAAATAAAAGTGTAAGTTGATACAATTTTTGGAGTGAATGGCAATGTTCGGTTTTATTTAAGATTGTGGTTTGATTAAAGCACTAGGTATGGGCGATCGCATTCCTAAAGCATAATTTTTCTGTTTAATCAACCGCTGAATGTTGGTAACTCGATCGCCTGGTGCGGGATGAGTTGACAAAAAGGCAAAATTAGCATTTTTTTGCTGACTCATTCGAGCAAAAAAATCCGTTGCACCTGCGACGTGACCGTAATATTCCTTCAATAAACTTAAACCGAACTCATCCGCTTGACTTTCTTGAGATTGGGAATATCGGGAACTGGTGACGGCTTCCACGCTAGCAGCAGCGATCGATCGCAACCAGCTGCTATCTCCGATTAGATTTGCGATCGCAATTTTTAATAACAAACTCCTGCCTAAATTGCGTAAATGATCTCGATGGGCAAAATGTCCTAATTCATGCCCCAACACCATCATTAACTCATTTTCCGATTCCGCCTGCTCTACTAAACCTGCGTAAATTACGACAGCATCTCCCGGTAAAGCTAAAGCATTCACCGTTGAATTTGGCACGTACAACACTCGATAATTTCGATTTTTTCTTTGCTCTGGCGGCAGTTTAGTTTCTAAGCGATCGAGTAATTGATTGAGAGTATCTTGAGCGGAAGAAGGTTTAGCTAAACGTTCAAATGCCGGAACTACAACAGCGCCTAATTGCCTTTCCACACCAGGAGGAATCCACCCAATTAAGCTATTAGTTATTACACCAAACAGCCAAATCACTAAAACTACAAAACCAACTAACATTCCTAAAATAATTAGTAACTGGCGATTACTAGGAGGTGGATTGCGACTGCTATATTCCGGTTCAAATTCAGGGAAAGACATTTAATTACTCTTGGTTGGGCGGAAAGGATTTAAGAAATTAATCAAACCATAAATTTCGCGAGATTGAATCCATAAACGCCCTCGACCGCTGAAGCGACAAACCAATCCTTCACCACCTAAAATCCCAGTTTTCAAACCTTTAAATGACAAACCACCCAACATTTCAACTTGATAATTCAGCGTATCTTCAAAAGCCACAATGTAACCAGTATCGACCACATAATTATCTTCTACGGGAATTTCCACAACTGCTCCATAAGAACTAAACCAAATATCGCCTTTGCCAGTAGCCCTCAATAAAAATAGCGATTCACCACTAAAAAAGCCCTTAAATCCTTGGAATTTGGTATCTATTTCCACAGTTGGGCTAGCCGCAACAAAGCCAGAAGATTGAAGCATCAAACCATTACCATCTAAATGATAATGTTGGATATCTCCCGGAACCCCCGGAGAAATATATAATTGTCCCGGTCTTCCTTCAGCAGTGAATTCACTTACAAAAAATGATTCGCCACTGACCATTCGACCAAGACCTTTTAAGAAACCTCCTTGCACTTTTGATTGCATTTTAATATTAGTGTCCATTGCTGCCATTGCACCAGATTCTACTAATACTTTTTGACTGGTTTTTAAGTCCAATCGCAAGGAAGCATAAGCAGGAGAATGTTCGATGTGATATGCAATTTCATTCATAATTGTCATTTGTCATTTGTCATTTGTTATTTGTCATTTCTCATTGGGAATTTCTTCCCATCACCAACTATCTCGGTGGTAATTGAGAACCAACCAGGCGACCGAATGCGCCGGGGTTATGAGTTTGGCAAAATACTTTACCTTTTCCTTCAAAACGACAAACTAATCCTTCTCCACCAAAAAAAGCACCAGCCCAACTAGTATTAGCTTTGGTAATTTTAAAATTCAAACTTTTTTCAAATGCTACGATATGTCCGGTATCGACAATATATTCGCCGTTTACATCTACTTCATAAACAGCGCCAAAAGAAGTGAGCAATACATAACCATGACCGCTCAAACTTAACCAAAATAGAGATTCCCCAGAAAATAAAGATTTGAAGCCTTGAAAACCCAATTCAATATCAACATTCGATTCGCTGGCTAGATAAGAAGTTGATTGAACGACTAACTCACTACCCGTCATTCCATAAGTAAAAATATCTCCCATTAGTTTTGGGGCAAGAAATATTTCTCCTCCCGCCATTGGAGATCGAAAAACGCTTAAAAATAGAGATTCGCCTCCTACTAAACGTTTCAATCCGCCTAAAATTCCTCCTCCTTTTCCTTGTCGCAAAGTAGTGCTGGCGTTAATGAAACCGCTCATCGCAATCATACAGCCAGCTTCTGCTACTAATTCTTCCTTCCCGTCAAGAGTAACCCGCGCGATCGTACTATCCGGTTGATGTAAAAGTTCTACATTCATTTACGTTACATCTCCTTTTATTATTCCTAATCTTTATCCGCCACAAATACTAATTACTAAAACATTTTCGGTCGTAAATATTTAACTAGTCCTTGAATACTTCTGGATTGTAAATAAATTTCGCCGTTTCCCGACAGTTTATTTACTAATCCTTCACCGGAGGTTACAGAACCAATTAAACCACCAGCTAATCCTATATTCATTTTAATACTAGAATCATAGGCAACTAAATGAGAAGTATCCACAATAAATTCGCCGCTAATCCGTTTTTTAGTAATTCCACCATACGCACCAAAAAACACTTGTCCGTTGCCTTTCAATTTCAATTTAAATAAGCCTTCTCCTGAAATCCAACTCTTAAAACCTGCCCATTGTACGCCCATCTTTACACCAGGACTATGGGCAATATATGCACCTGGCTGAAAGCAAATTTCTTGGCCGCCTCTTAAATCTATGCACCCAATATCCCCAATAGTTGATTGAGTTAAAACTAAGTTTAAAGGCTGCTGACTTTGGTTCGTAAATACATTAACGAACAAAGTTTCTCCACCAAAAAACTTTTTAATTAATCCTGAAATAAAACCACCGGAAAATTCGGTTTTCATGGAAAATTTTGCATCCATACTCGTCATTGCTCCAGCTTCCGCCGTAATGCTTTCCCCAGGACTCAAGGTAATAAAAATAGCCGCAAAAGCAGGTTTATAGCGAATTTCGTATTTCACTGTTAAATTCTCCTCCCATTGGAAGATATCAATCCCAGTTTGGCAGAATTTTTTGTACTGTCCAGTGTTCTTAAAAAAAATATGGAAATGTTTGCGATCGCAATAGAATAGAATTCAGGAGTCAGAATTCAGGATTCAGAATAATTAGCTCTATCTACCTTATGCGTTATCTACAATTACATCTGTGTTCATCTGCGTTCATCTGTGTTTATCTGTGTTTATCTGTGGACATCTGTGGTAAAAAAAATTTCTTACCTCTTTTGATAATCATAAATAACTCATTCAAGCTAACTCTTCCATCACCACTCGGCGCAAAATTTCCGTTACTTCTGTTGCCATTCTTGCATCAAGCTGCACTGCATCGCGACTAGCTCCCCGTAAAGCCATACTAACAGTTTTTAACTTAGCTGGATTTCCTTGTGCTTTCGGAAGTTCATCCACAAACTGCACTAGAGATACATACACGAATTCATATCTATTTCTACTGCTACTATAGCCATTTCCTAGCTTAGAAATAATTACTGGTGACTTAATAAAGCTTTCCAATCCTAACATTTTAATTGCCGCATCAACATAACGGCAAGCATCCGTACCCATCGCTCTCACTATGCTTTCTAAACTGCTCCACTGTGCGCCTGGAAATCGGGATGTTTGAGGTATATAATGATGCCATCCTAACATAGAAATAAAGCGCGTTAGATCGTAAGCAGTTAATAAGTTTTCTCCGGCAACTCCTTCTATAGCAGAAGTTAGCAGGACTTTTCTTTTTTTTAAGTCGTATACTTCTGGATTGTAAATAAAAGCTGGTTCTCCGTAAGAACCACGAAAGTTTAAATTACTATTGCCCGTAATTTTTTTCGTCCAATTTTCCAACCCGGATCGACTTTCAAATCGTTTGAGCATGGCTGCTAATGAGTTGGAACTAGCGATGCGATCGCCATAACTAACGACATCCCAAGCTACCTCATAAAACGGCATATCTCTTTTTCGGCGATCGCGGTCTCTAATTACGCAATTATCTATATCTGTATCGGCTGAATTACTATTTGCTCTAGACAATACATTCAAAATCGGAATAATTTTTGTAGCGCTCCAAAACTGTCCTTTAGTAATCGCATTTCTACCTAACCAATTAGCTTTCAATTTGTCTTTTACGAAACTACCAACACAAACACAAGCTTCCTTAATGTCCCCATGCAAAAAATCTAATCCTTTCGGATCGATTTCCGGCATTTTGCCAACCTCAGGATAAGGGCTAAATGTCACCGTTTTATTAGATTCTTTTAAAACCACAGTTTCACCATAAGAAACTACACTTACACCATCAGGTTTTTCTATTAACCGCTCTGGATAATTGTTAATTTCTTGTTTATAAGGCGAAGATTGCAGTCCTCGATATAGAAACGCCAACTTATTAGCGTTCGCACCCATATTAACCTCAATTTTTACAAAATCCTTAAAAACTTGTAATCGGTCTTTTGCTTGCTCTAACTTATCTTGTAAAATGGGAGGAGATTGATGATTATCCTCAAGTTCCCGATCTGAAAAAGAATTGATTTGTTTACCTTCGATTGCTTGTTTAATTGCATTAGATACCTTGCTTCTGGCATCGTTCATCGCTTTGGCAATTAATCGACCTGCAACGACTTGAGCATTAAAATTGGCGGGAGCAAACCATTGTCCGCCAAATGCGATCGCCCATTGATTCCAATGAGTAACTAATTTTTCTACCTCTTTATCTGCTATCTGCTGGCTTTTAAATATTGAATAAAAAGCTGCTACGGCATCATCATTATTGACTGGATTCGTCGGAGGAGTTACGGGTGCTAGTACTTGCTTTCCTTCTAAAGCCTGTTTAATTATTACCGCTACTTTAAACTTGGCGTTTTCTACTTCTTGCGCTAACTTTTTGCCAACTAAAATTTTAGCATTAATTTCAGTTGGCGCAAACCATTGAGCATCAAATGCCACCGCCCACTTATGCCAATATGCCTTTAATTTAGTTGCCGCCTCATCAGCAGCCTGTTCGTTATTTTTGAAAAAATTGTTGAACTCTGTTAAACCTTCACTATTGCTAATTGTACGCCGTTCTAGTATAGATGAGGTAGACATCAACAACCTCTCGTGGTGGTAGGTTCAATTTAATCTAATTACTCACATTGTCAACCGAGATCCGTCTTTTCCAGTAAAATTAAATATTGTCTTTGTAAACCGATCGATCTAAAGTCTAAAATCTAAAATTGCGATGTATCATCAACCCCGTAAACAATTTGCCCAGCACTGGCTGAAAAGTGATAAAGCGCTCAATCAAATCGTCGCCGCCGCAGAAATTAGCAAAAGCGATCGCATTTTAGAAATTGGCCCCGGTACCGGTATCCTCACCCGCCGATTATTGCCACTAGCCGAATCTGTAGTCTCGGTAGAAATTGACCGCGACTTATGTCAATCATTAGCCAAAAAATTGGGCAAAACAGAAAATTTCTTGCTTTTACAAGGAGATATATTAAATATCGATTTAGAAGCTAACTTAGCTAACTTTCCGGCTTTCCAAAATTTACATAAAGTAGTTGCGAATATCCCATACAATATCACCGGGCCAATTTTAGAAAAGCTATTAGGTACGATTTCTTATCCTAACCCCAAACCTTTTGATTCGATCGTACTTTTAGTTCAAAAAGAAGTAGCTGAAAGATTATATGCCAAACCTTCATCGAAAGCATTTGGAGCCTTAACAGTGCGAGTACAATATTTAGCAAGTTGCGAATTAATTTGTATCGTACCGGCTAAAGATTTTTACCCAGCCCCTAAAGTAGACTCTGCCGTAGTGCGTTTGCGTCCTCACATCCGCCAAACTGCCGATGATCCCAAATTTCTAGAAGCATTGGTAAAACTCGGCTTTGCCGAAAAGCGCAAAATGTTGCGAAATAATTTAAAAAGTGTAATCGAGCGCGATCGCTTAACCGAAGTGCTGGAACAATTAGAAATAAACCCACAAGCTCGTGCAGAAGATCTCAGCCTGGAACATTGGGTAAAATTGAGCAATATGTTACCAATCAGTGGATAATAAAAAAATCCTCCATCTTAACCCTTTTCCAATTTAAAATCTAAAATCAAAACTCTAAAATCGAATGCGTTCCTACACTCTAATTGCCCCAGCTAAAGTTAACCTCTATCTAGAAATTATCGGCGCTCGTCCGGATGGTTATCACGAGCTAGCAATGATACTGCAAAGTATAGATTTGGCAGACTACATACGCTTACATTCCAACGGCACTGACGCCATTCGCATTCATTGCAACCACCCATTAGTACCCCTAGATAAAAGTAACATTGCTTATCGAGCCGCTATATTAATGGCAGAACAATTTCCTACCGCCTTTGCTCAGTACGGCGGTGTAGAAATTGATATAGATAAACGCATTCCCGTGGCGGCAGGATTAGCTGGCGGCTCTACAAATGCAGCCGCCGTATTAGTTGGTTTAGATTTAATGTGGAATTTGGGCTTAACTCAATCGGAATTACAAGAATTAGCCGCTCAACTCGGCTCTGACGTACCTTTCTGTATCGCTGGCGGTACGGCAATTGCGACGGGTAGAGGTGAAAAGCTTTCCCCTTTACCAGATTTAGATCATCTTTATTTAGTATTAGCTAAATATCGCAGTTTGCAAGTTTCTACTGCTTGGGCATACACTACCTACAAACAACAATTTGAAAGTTCTTATAAATACGATCGCCAAAGTTGGGAAGCACATTCTGCCAACCTAAAATCAGGAGCTTTGGTAAATGCGATCGCCCATAAAGATAGCGCTAAAATCGGTCAATATCTCTACAATGATTTAGAAAAAGTCGTTTTACCAGCCCATACCCAAGTATTGCGATTACGAGAAGCTTTTGCCCGTACCAGCGAAATTTTAGGTACGATGATGTCAGGTTCCGGCCCAACCGTTTTCGCCCTTACCAAATCTCTTGCTCAAGCCGAACAAGTTAAAAATGAAGTAGCCAGCGCCATTTCCGACCCCGATCTCGACTTTTGGCTCGCTCAATTTATTCCCACGGGCATTCGCGTTGCTAGCTAACTCTTCACTAAACTCAAACTAATAAATCATTTATGGCTAATCCCACACCAACTGAAACAAATCAACCAAAATTAACTGAACAAAGCTCATCTCAACCGAGTCCTTGGCGTTGTTTGATTGGTTCTGCGATCGCGATCGCCATGTCTACAGGCAGCTATTTACTCACATCCTCGATCGCCCAAACCTTTGCCAACAAACCAATTCAGTCTCATAATGTCGCAGTTATCAACATTACCGTTGCCGTTCGTACTTTAGTAGTTGGTATCAGCACTTTAGCAACAGGCATTTTTGGTTTAATTGCTCTTGGTTTAATTGCTCTGGCGGTGCAACTTTCTATCCAACAACTAAAAAATCAACCCGCGCCGCCCCAAAATTAATTAAAATCGATAGCACGAAAGACTAAAAGGACTTACGTACAAAACTACTCATCAATCAGGCAGAAAAATAACAATAAACCTGCCTATTTAATGTCAAAACGTAAGTCCTAGTCAATTAAAAATTAAAAATATTACGCCAGAGCATTCTCTAGGAATTTTTAATTTTTAATTCTTAACTTATTATTTTAAGATGGCAACCCCGGTCTTGGTAATCGGAAATTATTGTTAGCAGGAGCGTACAAACTAGGTTGAGAGAGATTTACATAAGGCATATTAGACATTGGAGGTTCATTTTGTCTAACTACCACAGTATCTTCTCTGTAGAGTCCAATTACGCCATCTAGCCTAGCATTAGCTAAATTAGCACCACTCAAATTAGCGCTACTCAAGTTCGCCCCAGTTAAATTAGCGTTTAACAAATTGGCATCTCTTAAGTCCGCCCCGCAAAGATTAGAATCTTTTAAATCAGCACCCACTAAACGAGCATCGCATAAAGTAGCGTTAGACAAATTAGCTGCTACTAAATTGGCATTACCCAAATTAGCACCGCCCAAGTCAGCCCCGCAAAGATTGGCTTGATTTAAATTGCCACCGATCATGTTGGCACCATCTAAATCAGCACCACTCAAATTAGCTTCCGCCAAATTGACGTTAACCATATTGGCAAAACCCAGGTCAGCACCACTTAAATTGACGCGATTCATCTGACAATCAAACAGGTTTAGCCCTTTGCAATCTGCCCCGCTTAAGTCAGCATTTACCAGATTAGCCGAAACTAAATTGGCAAAACTGAGATCCGCCCCGCTCAAGTTAGCACCGCTCAGGTTCGCACCATTTAGGTTCGCAAACACCAAGCAGGCACCGCTTAAGTCGGCTCCACTCAGATTTAACCTTGCTAGGGATGCCTCGCTTAGGTCACCACCCTGGCATTGTTTGGTTTCTAGCAATCGTTTGACGTGTGCGCTATTTACTGCCATATTTCTGCCACTCAGACCAAACCGGAAATTTTCAACAGAAAGCCCCTCTTAATATTTTTTAATAGGGGGGTGAGGGGTCTGACCCCTCATCGGTTTTCCACATCATAAACAAAAATCCGTAAAATGGCTTGTATTTCGATCGCAGACAAGTGTTTGAATGTACCCAATTGTTCGCGGGTACAAAAAAAAGACCTTGACTTTCACAGCGAACAAAGCCTAACCGTCTTTCAGCAGTAATGTGGATTCATCTCATTGCAAAACAACTCAAAACAACTATTGAGAATCCCTCTTACTTCAGCCGAGGGAGAAGTCAATTCTGCCTAAAAATAGGAGAGACGACCTCTTGAGTCGTCTCTACTGCTACACCTATTACCCGTATTACTCTCTATTGTCAGGAGAAAATCGCCATCTCTCAGCCTAAATCAATCAAGTTAAGCAAAATTGACGGGTATGCAGTACCGCCTCGCCGTAATCTGGAATCCAAGCTAGCCATTCGTCTTGGGAATTTTGACACAGAAGAAAAGCTTCATCAAAACTAAAAGGGTTCGGAAGTTCTAAAAGTTTTACCCATGTGGAAGGTTGGAGTTCCTGCTGCCGAGAATTTCCTTCGCTGTCGAGCGACCACTTTTGGGCATACAAGCGGGGGGAAGCACCAACTTCTGGTTTGTGGATGTCAATTTTCATAGTTCTCTTGCCTGGGTAAATGCCTCACAGCCAAGGCTTGATGACGATCCGGCGGAACGGTAAGACTCTTTCCGCTTTCCCTCAAACGCTCTTAGCTAATGGGCTAACATTAATTTACTTCTGTAACTTACGCTACAGAAAATTAATTACCCGAGTCAAGTTCTTGTGAAAGAAATTTACAACTTTTCATAAATAAGTTTTATCGTTTTGGCTTTTTGTTGATTTGCCACCCAGTCCGAACGAGCTTTTTCAGTACCGACAAATTTACTCAACCACCGACCAGCTAGAGACTCTACCGAAAGTATCCTCCCTAATTAGGGAGAAATCTTGCTAATTTGGAGTATGAATCATCAGTTCCTCCAGCCTGCACGCTAACCCCAAGTAGTAACTCATGACACAATTTTGCGATCGCTTAACTCAAATTGAAGCAATCGACCTGGGTTTACCTTTACCGCTAACAAATTCCTTTTATAGCCATCCTATTTGAGTAATCAACCCCACCCTAGCCCTCCCCTTACCAAGGGGAGGGCTAGGGTGGGGTCTAGTTGTTCGCAATTCATTTAGGATTGCTATATATAGCTAAATTTAAAATTAGTTCGAGTAGAGCGTACTTTTGACCAACCCAACTACTACTTATGGGCATAGACAGAAATTTTCGATCTGTGTTGATAGCTATAAAGGTAAGGAAACTAGGCAAGGAGATCGAAAATCAAACTGATGGTTTATTTTTGCCACCTTGCTTTAGTCATCTATCTATAGGATAACTTTCATACATAGTCAGGATGGTAATCACCAACCATAGTTTCGTTAATTAGAATGTTAAAACAATCTCTTTTAGGAAAAAATTTAATAAATCTATTTTTCCCACTTTCAATCTCAAGCAAAAATAACCAAAACCAAAAACGGTCTCAACCGCTCAATACATTTCTGGGGCCATTAGTTCAATCTTAAATCGATCGGTGAGTGAGCCAGCCTGATTTGGAATATTAGGGTGAAAAATACATGATAGTTCTCGATACCCAGCTGATCCCCCTTCCCAACCACGAACTTATGCTCCAAGAATCTGCTCAGCAAGTGGAATTAATCGAGCAGCTGTTAGCGATCGGTACCGCTCTTTCTAGCAGTCAAAATTTAGGGGAATTGCTGAATTTGATCTTGTCAAAGAGTCGGGAAATTACGTGTAGCGATGCTGGTAGCGTTTACCTGATCGATCATAGCGACGCCATCCCTAAACTGATCTTTAAAGCCGCCCAAAATGATTCTCAGCCCCACATCACCTTAGAAGAATTTGCCATGCCCCTCAATGGCAAAAGTCTGGCTGGTTATGTAGCCCTCACCGGTAAAAGCTTGAGTTTGCCAGATGCTTACGATTTACCAGCAGAGATCGAATACCAGCTAGATAAGAGTTTTGATGAAACTTTTTCCTACCGTACTCGCTCGGTATTGGTGCTGCCGATGCAAAACCAAGATGGAGAAGTAATCGGCATCCTGCAACTGATCAATCGTAAAATCAAGCACGATGCAGTGATTACCGTGGATAACGTGGCTAAAGTCACGCAGCCCTATTCGGATTGGGAAGAAAGACTTTTGCGATCGCTAGCTTCCCAAGCCGCTATCTCCATCGAACGCAATCAACTACAGGAAAGTATCGAAAATTTGTTCGAGGGATTCGTGAAAGCTTCCGTCGAACTGATTGAAATGCGCGACCCCACCACATCGGGTCATTCGGAACGAGTCGCTCAACTGGTGATGGCGCTTAGCCAACAGATCGATGCAGTGAATAGCGGGCCTTTGCGATCGCTTCATTTTAACGATCGGCAAATCCAAGAAATTCGTTACGCCGCTCTCTTGCACGACTTCGGTAAAGTTTGCGTCCCGGAAGCCATTTTAGGCAAGCGGAAAAAGCTCTACCCCGAACAACTGGAAATTCTTCGCCAGCGCTTCGCCCTCGCCCAACGAACCCTAGAAATGGAAGTTACTCAATCTAAATATCAATATCTGCTAGGGCTGTCCGATCGCTCTCATTTGTTCAAAGAAACTTCCCAAAGCCGTTGTACTTGTTGTCAAGAAGTCGAACAACTGGATATCCAGTTAGCTCAAAGTATCGAAAAACTGAATAAATACTGGCAACTAATTATCGAAGTAAATGAACCGGAAGCCCTGGAAACTAGTAAATTTAAGGCTTTATCAGAAGAAGCCCTCGCCCAACTCACACAACTAGCCGAGTATAAATATCGAGACATTGACGGTCAGCTTAAGCCCTTGGTTTCTTTAGAGGAAATGGCTCAACTCATGTTACCTAGAGGTAATCTCACCCATCAAGAGCGCTTAGCGATCGAAGCCCACGTTACTCACACTTACAAATTTCTCCAGCGCATTCCCTGGACGAAACATCTGAAAAATATCCCTAAAATCGCCTACGCCCATCATGAAAAGCTCGATGGTAGCGGCTACCCCCAAGGCTTGAGTGAAGAGAATATTCCGATCCAAACTCAGATTTTGACGATCGCGGATATCTACGATGCGCTGACTGCCAGCGATCGCCCCTATAAAGACAGATTACCAGTCTCCACCGCCCTGCAAATACTTCGACAAGAAGCTCATAAAAATAAAATTAATCTCGATCTGGTGGAGCTTTTCGAGCAACAGCAAGTTTTTTCAGTTTTGGGTCATATCCTTAATTATTGATCGATCGCTCGTCCGTGACGGGGCAGGGCAAGTAAGCGAGCGATTGGCTGAGTAACTTAATTTTCATGGTTTCCACAGACCGAATTTTTTGCAATTCTTATCTTTTGCCAAAAATTTCCCCACTGATTCCACACTCTTTCCACAGCCTAGCAGAAAGTTTTCCACAGAGTCTAAATAGTTTTCCACAGGTTTAAACGACTGCATAAGCTCTTCATGTCACGCTGGGGATTTTTTGAGAAATCCTCTAATAGCTCAAATCAAACCAGTTTTAATAAAGAAATGTAACAAAAATAGGGCTGAAAGTCCTATTGTTTCGTAATCATGTAGTTTTTATAAAGGCAGTCTTAACATTTCGCAGCATTGACAACCCCACCCCCTCTTAGACGACAATGATGCGGCTGACCTATATACGCGATCGAAATTAGCGATCGGTGATTGGACAAAGACAAGGGATAAAGCCTGAAAGATGAAATATTCATTCAGAATTCAGAAATTAGTTCGGCTGCTGTGTCCTTACCTTTCACCCACTCACCCGCTCACCCACTCACCTGCTCTGCCCCTGCCCCTTCACCCCTCTTCCTGTGAGGTGCCCATGAACACAAATGTTAGTATGCTGGCTGAAATCCCAGAAGTACTCCACGAATCCCTCAAAACCTACTTAGAAACTCATCCAGATTGGGATCAAGACCGGGTATTTACTGCTGCGCTCTCCCTATTTTTACTGCAAAACGGTACTAGTAACACACCGGAAACATCCCGTAGCTATCGTCGGGCTGCCCAAGTATATCTGGAAACTTTATTCCGTAACTCTGCTGGAAATTAAAGAGAAAATCATAAACAAAAAATCGGTCATGGATCTTTCACTTCGATTCATGACCGATTATTTCTCAAATTTGATAAATAAAGATAGCTCCGAAATACCATTACTCACTACCCACTACCCTTTTATTTATTTTCCACAGGAGTTGAATTAGGAAGCTCCAATTTATACCCCACATTGCGAACTGTTTGAATCAAGCTTGGTTGAGTAGAATCCAATTCAATTTTCTTACGTATTTGGCCGATATGAACATCTACAACTCGATCTTCTGCGCCTTCTCCTCCTATATGTTCGTAACCCCATACCTCTCTGATTAGCTCTTTGCGCCGCCAAACTCGTCCGGGATGGCTGGCCAAAAAATGCAATAAATCAAATTCTAAAGCCGTTAAAGGTACATTTTGATTATTAAGAGTAACTTCACGGCGTACCGGATCGATCGCTAATTGTTCAAAAACTAGAGGCTGTCGTTGAATATTAGTTAAACTCAAATTAGCTCGCCGCAAAAGAGCCTCTACCTGTTTTTCTAAAACTTCCACATAAAAAGGCTTAGTAACATACGCATCAGCCGACTCCAGCCCAAGTACTTGAGACTTGACATCGGTCAAACAAGTTAGAAACATAATTAAAACACTACTCCGGCTCTTCATTTTTTCACAAATTTTAAAGCCGATCGCGTCCGGTAAAATTATATCTAAAATCACTAAGTCAGGCTGAAACCGCTCAAACAACTCTAATGCTGATTCACCATTTGAAGCTGACTCCAGATAATAATTTTGTTTACTTTGACTTAAGAAACGATAAATTAAATTACGGATTGCTGGGTCGTCATCTACAATCAAAATTTTTTTGCGACCTATGTCACTTTTCATAATCAAGTATTAAGCACATACTTCAAACTGAATAAAGGGATAGAAAAGTCTGGCCTGATAAGAGCCAGACCCCCAATTAGGTCACGGCCCAGAAGTATCTGCTGCCTCATTACTATGATTAGTAATAACTGGAACCTCAAATTTGTAGCCAACACCTCGCACTGTTTGAATTAATTCAGGCTGATTGGTATCCATTTCTAGCTTTTTCCGAATTTGGCCGATATGAACGTCAACTACTCTTTGGTCGCCTACATATTCGTAATCCCATACAGCTTGGATCAGTTCGGAACGACGCCAAACTCGTCCGGGATGGCTGGCCAAAAAATGTAATAAATCAAATTCAAGGGCAGTTAAAGGTACGCTCGCGTTGTTCAGGGTTACCTCCCGACGAACTGGATCGATCATCAACTGGTCAAAAACAATCCGTTGCTGTTCTGCCGTCGTAACAACTCGCTGGCGCTTCAAAATCGCTGCTACTCTGACTCCCAATTCGCTTAGACTAAAAGGTTTTGTTATATAGTCATCAGCACCTTTGGAAAACCCTGTAATTTTATCAGCTTCGTCTGTCCGGCTAGTTAGCATGAGAACAAACACACCCGTGCGGCTCTGCATTTCTTGGCAAAGGTTGTAGCCATTTGCATCGGGCAAATTCACATCCAGAATCACTAAATCCGGGTTGAACTGCTCAAACACCGTTATGGCTGTCTTCCCATCTGCGGCAGACTCCATTTGGTAGTTTTGTTTAGTTAAGAAACGCTGGATTAAGTTGCGAACCGCAGGGTCGTCATCAACGACAAGTATCTTGGCGAGAGACATGGCCACCACTTCACACTATAAATTTAAAGTTGAGGATTAAAGAGCAAACAAAAGAGAAGTTCTGAACTCTGGGGTCGAGTATCGGGAGCAAGGCTTGGGGAAAAATTTGCCGCATTATCGTGTATCCAGCATTTTAAAGGATTTCATAGCAGCCCAGCATTAGTATGCCCTACTAAGTAGCTAGACTCTACATAGAACAAGAGGTTTTCCTTTGATGGGAATGATTCTGTTCCGGGTATCAGGCTAAACTAGCTTCCAGGAGTATGGCTTTTATCACTGGGTAACAATCAAATGCTAGCCCCAACCAGTCGGATAAGGAGATAATATCTCCTAACGCCGCCATCAGTTTGGGGTCGAATAGGATCTTTGGCAGAATTGGGATGTCTTGGAGGTTTTAAATGAATGCTGAAAATCCCTACAAACAGTTGGGGCTAAACGAAGACGCTACCTTTGAAGAAATTCAAACTGCTCGTAATCGCTTGACTCAAGAGCATAGTAGCGACCCGAAGCGACAGGAAACGATCGAAACCGCTTATGATGCGATTTTGATGGAACGTTTGCGGATGCGTCAGGAAGGCAAAATTAAGGTTCCAGAAGGTATCCGGTTTGCAGAACGCTTATCGGAAGCACCGCCGAGTACCTCGCCTACTCCCGTCAAACAAACCCCCACATGGCTGCAAGGGCTACTCGATACTCCCAGTCGGGGTGATATCCTCTGGCCGGCAGGTATTTTTCTTTGTTTGGCTGCTTTGAGTTTTTACAATGCTTCCGTGGCGTTGGCGGCAGGAGTATTAGTCAGTCTTTATTTTCTTACTCGTAAGGAGAATAAGCTGGGTCGAGCCATGCTAATGTCCTTATTAGCATTAATCACTGGTTTAGCTTTCTCTGCTGCGCTTAATCCGTTACTCCAAACTCAAATTAATCTTATTCCTTTAACTGTGGAACGCTTTGCTGCTTGCATAACTTTTATTATTCTCTGGCTAGTAACCAGCTTTTTACGATGAGTTGTCAGGGCTAGGGGTTAGGTAAATGAGCAAAGGGAAAAATGGGGAAGGATGAAGTATAAATGATGTATTACGAAGCCTAAAAATTAACTTATTTTCCCCATTTACCTACTCTTTTATGATTTATTTAGCCCTAAACTGCCTCGTTTCATCTGCTCTAGTTCGATCGCTTCAAATAAGGCGCGAAAGTTTCCTTCCCCAAAACCTTCAGCCTGCTGTTGTCGGCCATTGATACAGCAGACTCGTCGCTCGATTAACTCGAAAAAGAAAGTAGGCTGGCTAAAAATTGGATTAGTAAAAGTTTGAAGCAACAAAGGGGAAAATTCTGTTGGTAATTGGTTGATATCTGTCTCCCAATCCACTAAAATCTGCTGTTTGGCTACTTCTTTTAATTCTTTGGCTGAGAGAGGGAATGGTTGCCGTTGCTCCAACTGGCTGTAGTAGCTGGGAGGAACTTGAATAAAGGGTAGACCAGCTGCTCTCAGTTGCTTAACTGTGGATACCAAGTCGAGTGCCTGCAAAGCGATATGTTGAATTCCTGGCCCTTTATTAACATCTAAAAATTCTTGAATTTGAGAATTACCTGATGCTGGCTCGTTAATTGGTAGTTTTACCCAACCGCTGGGATGATACATTACTTGGCTGTGTAAACCCGATCGCTCGGTTTGAATACTAAATTTTTGCTGGCGTTGAAATCCCAGTACCTTTTCATACCAAGTAACTGCTTTTTCCATTTCGCCAGCATTCACGTTCAGCACGATATGATCGATGCCGAGATAAGAGATGGGAGCATCGCTTGGATTTTCCATCGCGCTGCTATTCTCTTCATTTTTTCCTTTCCCTGGTTCCTCTTCGATCAGCGTATGGCGCAGACCCCCCCAGGCAGCTATTTGACACCATTTGAAGTCAGAATTCCCGGTTCGTGTTTTTTGGAGCGGTTGCAGGAATTTTACTCCTTCGCTAGTCGCTCTATCCACTAGGGATTCTATATTTGGAACGCGAAAAGTAATATCTACTACTCCTGGGGGATGTAAATCCAAATAGTCCGCTACTGGACTGGCAGAAGAAAGAGGCGAAGAAAGCACGAAATAGACTGGGCCGCTTTTAACGGTTTCCCGGCGAGTATGGTAGTTAGAATCACCTCCTAATGCTTGAAAGCCGAAGCGATCGACAAACCAGTTGCGGTATTTCCGAGCGTCTTCTACATAGAAGTGAACGCGATCGATTTTCATAGCCTTGGAAAATCCAGTCTTTAAGCTTCTTTAGCTCTAAATTTTGCCTTTTTACAGAGATTTATAGGTCTTTCTTAAGAAAGAAACCTATCGATTAAAAAAACAAGTGACTTTCGGGTTGGATGTTAATTTCCATCGGGACTGCTTGCGGTTCGGCACTCAGGGCAAACAAAATTGCTTCCGCCGCCGTTTCCTTACTCAGCATTTTCGATCGATCGACTTTTAGATTCACGTTATCCCAAAAGGGAGAATCGATCCCGCCGAAGTAAAAAAGAGTGAATTTAATTCCGAAGCGCTTCAACTCATCCGCCATACACTTGCTGAAACCAACTACCGCAAACTTAGAAGCGCAGTAAGCTGCTGCCATTGCCATCGAATGTTTGCCTAAAATTCCGACTACGTTGCAAATATGGCCGGATTTGCGCTCTTTCATGACTTCTGCTGCTGCTTGGCAAGTGTAGAAGCTACCTTTTAAATTTAGATCCAGCATGGCATCCAAATCCGCTGGTTCGATTTTGTTGTATTGTTTGAGGATGCCCGCACCAGCCGCATTTACTAACGCATCAATTTGACCGAACTGAGCAACTGCTTTTTCCATCAAGGTTTTTACTTGTTGGGGTTGAGTGATGTCGCAAGGTATGGTTAAGAATTGACTGGGTTGGGTTTCTGGCAGGGATGATGCTAAATTGGCTAATCGATCGCGATCTCTAGCTGCTAACACCAAACGATTACCCATCGGTGCTAGTTTGCGGGTTAACGCCGAACCTATACCACCAGTCGCGCCTACTATTACTACTACCTTGTCTGACATCGTTATTTACATTTCTTTACATCTTTTAATTATGATAATCTTTGGTTTTGTTCGATAACAAACGAACGGAAAAAATAGGGGTAGTTTGAAAGCGGTAGGTAGTTAATTTGCAAATCGATGCAATATTCCGGTTGTGATAGGCTAACTGCGAAGAGGAGTGTCAGAGGTGTCAATGGTGAATAAGATGCGCGTGGGGCTATTGTTTGGAGGTCGTTCGGGAGAACACGAAGTTTCGATTATTTCTGCTAGAGCGATCGCAAAAGGAATCAGAGCCGAGCAGAATGCAGAAAAATACGAATTATTGCCTTTTTACATTCAAAAAGATGGTTTTTGGCAAGGAACGGAATTTGCTCAACAAGTACTAGATGCCGGCGTTCCCCAACAAGCAGTCACAAATGGTAATTTGTGGCAATTTCCGGCTGAGGCAGCTTCAGTAGATGTATGGTTTCCGATTTTACATGGCCCTAACGGAGAAGATGGCACGGTACAGGGATTGCTGAGTTTGATGCAAGTTCCCTTTGTGGGTTCTGGAGTATTGGGATCGGCGGTTGGCATGGATAAGATTGCCATGAAAACGGCTTTTGCCCAAGCAGGTTTGGCACAAGTAAAATATATGGCAGTCAGCCGCTCTCAGATTTGGTCGAATCCTTGTGTTTTCCCGAAGCTTTGCGATGAAATCGAGGCTAAATTAGGGGATTATCCTTATTTTGTGAAGCCTGCAAATTTAGGCTCTTCAGTTGGGATCGCCAAAGTCCGATCGCGCGATCGATTAGAAGCCGCTTTAGATAATGCTGCCAGTTACGATCGGCGCATCATCATCGAAGCAGGTGTCGTAGCTAGAGAAGTTGAATGCGCGGTTTTGGGCAACGACGTTCCCCAAGCTTCTGTCATCGGAGAAATTACTTACAATAGCGATTTCTACGATTATGAAACTAAATATACAGAAGGAAAAGCCGATTTATTCATACCGTCTCAGATACCGGCAGAAATAGCAGAGCAAATTCAACAAATGGCGATCGCAGCTTTTCAAGCTGTAGATGCTTCCGGTTTAGCAAGAGTCGATTTCTTTTATCTAGAAAATACGGGAGAAGTATTAATTAACGAAATTAATACTCTACCGGGCTTCACCGCTACCAGTATGTATCCCCAACTTTGGGCGGCTAGCGGCGTTCCTTTTCCAGAGTTAGTAGACAAATTAATTCAAGCCGCGTTAGAGCGTAATTCTGGAGAAAATCTAAAGAAATCATAAATTTTTCTTTCTAATTTTTATTAGGTAGTAGGTAATATTTAGTAGGTGATAAAAAATATCGCCATTCTTGAAATTAGTATCATTACCTACTACCTACTACCCATTACCCACTTTCATTCAATAGAATGTTGCCTACTTTTTAGATGAGCGCGTAAAATCTAAAGGCAATGATACGTTGTACGTATTGAAGAGTGGGCATGGCAAACAACCAACTTGCACGAGAGCAACTACCTCCCCCGCAAAGGGCTACGCACCGTCGGCGTAGTGCTAAACCCGCAGCCGCATCTCAGAAATTATCTCGCTCAAACGCAGCTAAGGTTAACCAAGTACCGAGAAAACCTGCATCTTTGAGTAAAGTTAATCCCGTTATCAAACTAATTCAGAAGCAACCTCTGCTAATTTGGGGTTTTGCTTGGGCGACGGTGTTGTTAGTCGCCGTGATTGCCATCCTTGGATTAGCTAATCCAGGCACTATGAAAACTGTGGAATCATCGGAAACCGATAATTCTACATTGGCTGAAAATCCCCTTCCCCCAACGGAAGAATCACCGCAGTTACCGGGCTGGTTGTTTGGTTTAGCCGGGTTGGGTTGCGCTACTGGCTCTTGGGTAATTATTAATCAAATTAAAGGTTCTCGCAGGCGTCGCAGGCTTCGCAAACCTCTGACATCGAAAGTTGTTACTACTAGCCAAGCAGTTGGACAACCACAGCAAAAAAACGGCTCATTACCTAAACGAACCGTACCTAAACCGAAATTATCTCAACGTGCTGCATCTGGGAAAGCGGCTATGGCTGGTGCGGCGAAAAAATCACCTGTAATGTCCAAGAAGCAGCGGAAGAATCAGAATAATGGAAAATTGGCAGAAAGCATGGATTTACGAAAACGGCATCCTCTGTCTTCCTTTCTGCGAAAACTCTGAAATCGAAAGGTTCGCTCTCTCACTTGTGTCCTAATCGCTTTGACCATTTTTTTAATTCAAAATTCAAATCAAAATGCTTGCATTCAGAATAAGATTTATTTTGAATTAATTAATTCTGGGTACAAGCCCCCGCTGAAATTCGTTTAGTGGTCTTTAATCAGTAGTGGGTACAAGCCCCCACTGATTATAATTTTGAATTTTGAATTTTGAATTTTGAATTGGTTTGACGATCGCTATATTTAACCTTTTGGAGAGTTTGCCAGTCTTGAATGGCTTTATCAGTCCACAGCCAATTACGTTTCAGGGATTCTGGCTGAAATTCGCTCGGACTGTCCTGGTTTACTTTCTGGCGCAGTTTGACGGCTTCGGAAAGCAAATGCGATCGCTTATCGGCGGGTTGATTTTTGGCCGATCGCGCTAATACTAGGGCTAGTCCGGCGTATGAAGTTAAAGCTTCTTGACTGGCAGCTACTGTAGTAGGATTTGCGATCGCTCCCTCGGATTTTTGTTTATTAGCTTGTTTTGCGTTGGCGATTTGTTCTTGCGTTTGGTATAAAGCTTCAAACCAAGCTTGGTTAGCACGGGTATCATTACCCTTGGCGTAAAAAGCAAACCCTAAAGCGTTATTGTACGCCGGAGAAGTTGGTTCTCCTTTTAAGGCAGTTTCCCAATAACGTATCGCATCATCTAAAGTGTAACCTTGGTTACTTGCTTGTACTGATTGCCAAGCTAGCCGACCGAGGAGAAAACTATTAGCGGGAAGGTTTCTTTGCTCGACTGGTATGGCTGTCAAAGCAGTTTTTGCTTGGGGAAGAGCTTCTCTATCCAGTAAAATTTCGACAATTTGTTGTCCGGCGGTGAAATTTCCTTGGCTGAAATAGTCGATCGCTTTGGCTGCTAATGTGGAGCTATCAACTTTTTTCATCTCCACAGACAAGCTTGGTAAAGCTTCCGTGGAAGATTGGCCAGAATTTACCTTATTTTGTAACAAAGTAGGCGAACTTAGCCGTATTGATAACCAGCGATTTCCCGCAAACAAAAAACTCACCGAAGCTAAAGCTAACAACCCTACAGACAAAAACACCAGTTGGTGACGCTGACGAGACGCCGACTGGGAAGCAAGACGAACTGAAACTTTATCGATCGGCTTTTCCCCATTCGATGAAGAAACGGGTTCGGGTTCGATAGGGTGGGGAATCTGGTTGATTTGTTCTGGTTTCGGCTGTTCCGTATCTTCGCTGAAAAGATGAGCATTGGGTTGGGGTCGAGACATTTGGCTCAACAAACCGGAAATAAAAGCGGTATCTTCTTCTGCTTCCCCATTATCTATTTCTTCTTCATCAGGGAGGATTCCCCACTCTTGGCTACTAAATGAGTCTAGTTCCGAAAAGTCAACTTCTTCTTCTAATCGGGCAATATTTGCGGTTTGGCGATCGGCTTGGGCATCCCACAGACATTCTCCCACCTGGAAAAGCTCCCAAGGAAGATACTTTAAGCGCTTTTCCTTGAGTATCAACCGCAACCGCAACGTTTTTCCTTGTTGCCGAGCTATTGCTTGGGCTTGGTTCCAACTATCTACCAAACTGCCTTGGAACAAAGCTTGGTATATTTGTTGACTTAAAGACGCCAGTGATATCTCAGAGGAAGAGATGGAATGAGCGGGTGAGGAAGGTAGAGTTGATGGGCGATCGTTTTTATTTAGTTGGCAAAGATAATCTACATAAATACTATCCGTGACTGAGGCGCGATCGAACGTCTCGTTTATCTCGATTTCTGGTAAGTTTAGCAGTAGTTTAGTCTGACTTAGCCAATCTGCGATCGGCCAAACTACTAGTTCTTGGGCTGATGTTGCTCCTAATGTTACCCGTTCCGTTCGTAGTAAATACTGATTTTCTCCTACTGGGGTTACGGATATGTGAAATTGTTCAGTCACAGTGCCGTTCACTCCTGCTCTTCGCCCGAATCTCTTTGGCTTTGCTAGCCTCTAAGGTGAATAGTTAGACTTTATACTGTATAGATTGATTTCACAGAAAAAAGTTTCTCAGCACGTAGGCTTTACTTTGAAGATGAGAAACGCCTTTTGGAGTAGTGCGATTTTAGATATTAAATGGAAAAATTGACCGAACATATAAATTTATCCCGATCTTGATTGAAAACGATCGGACAAAGAGATGGTAGATGCACCCTGATAAGACAACTTCCCCTCGGCTCAACAAGTCGAGGGTTTTTTAGTTATTTATTCAGGGAGTAATTTCGATATTTAGAGCTATATTAACTCGTCAATGAGATTTTAGAGCAAAGCTATGATGAAGTGTTTCTAAACATTATTGTTACATCGCCGATTACTTCATCAAAAATTTATATTAATTTTTGTATCTTAAAATTCTTACAACCTAAGATCGGAAAAAGCGATTTTGGAGGAGCCAGAATTTAGAAACTTTTTTAATTCTGATTATTTAATCATAAATCATGATATTAAACATTCCCAAAGTCATGCAGTATGAGAATATTTTCTTTCCTAAATTTTAACTTCCGAATTCTTGAAGCGATCGTCGCACGGAAGGGAAGTTTTCCACAGTTTTAGGAATGCGTTCCCAATCAAAAGTTTCTAACTGATTTTTGAGAGAATTAGCATAGTTTGATAACAACTGACATTGGTGTTCGCGCGACCAACTTTCCAATCGTTCGACGAATTGTTGAAGGTCTCGCATTTTCAATGTTTTACGTAAATTGGGCCAAGTCATTTCTTCTTCCCTGATTAATTTGACGAGTAATTCTGGTAAATTCTTCATACCGCTAAATGATAAATCATTCATAGATTTTGCGGGATAATTCTCATCTTCTAATAAAAGGAACGAAGGTTCGGAAAACCCTTTTAAGTGTTTTTTAAGTTCGCTTACTAATTGAGTGCGGCTGACTGGCTTTGGCAAAAATCCTTGACAAATTTGTTCTACTTCAAATTGTTCTTCTTTTTGAGATGAAGCAGTAAGAATTACGATAGGAATATGTTGGGTTAATTCATTTTTCTTGAGATGTTTGGCGGCTTCTCTGCCATCCATTCGCGGCATTCGCAAGTCGAGTAAAATTAAATCTGGTTGATGAATTTGAGCAAGCCGAATCGCTTCTTCTCCATCTTCTGCAAATAACAAAGAATGATGGGTTTGAGTAAAGTATCCTTTAATTAATTCACGATTGGAGTAGACATCATCTACAACTAATATTTGGCAAGGTGCGAACTGGTTGAAGTCTTCATCTTTCCCCAAGGTTAGCACCGCTTCTTCCGGTGTTTTTTCAGCAGGTAAAACTTCTGAGAAAACAAAAGTAAAAATACTACCTTTACCCAGTTCGCTTTGCAGGATAACTGTTCCACCCATCATCTGGATCAAACGGCGAGTGATGGCTAATCCTAAACCTGTTCCACCATATTTGCGATTGCTTTGTCCCACACTTTGTACGAATGCTTCAAAAATGCGGCTTTGTTGATCGCGAGCAATTCCTATTCCCGTATCTTCAACTGCAATTTCCAGCCAAATTTTTTCTCGATCGAGTATCGAATAAGTCTGGGCGCGACAGGATATTTGAATGTTTCCTTGTTCGGTAAATTTGATGGCGTTACCAACTACGTTAAAAAGAATCTGGCGCAGCCGAACTTCATCAATATAAATTGCTTTTGGTACGTTCTCGTCAATTTGCGATCGCAATATTAAACCTTTCTCATTCGCCTTTTGAGTAAAAATTTGTTGAATTTCTTGAATTAAGCTTCTTATGTTAGCTGGTTCGTAGTGAATCTCTAATTTTCCGGCTTCTATTTTGGAGAGGTCGAGAATATCGTTTATTAGGGCGAGGAGGGTTTTTCCACCAGTTGCGATCGCATCTAAATAAGATTTAGCTTGTGGTTCTTTAACAACCGATCGCAACAAATCGGAAAATCCTAAAATAGCATTCATAGGGGTGCGAATTTCGTGGCTCATATTGGCTAGAAATTCGCTTTTGGAACGGTTGGCTTTTTCTGCTTCTTGTTTGGCTTTTTCTAGAGCTAAATTTTTGATCGTCAGTTCTTCACTTCTTTTGGTTTCTTTTTCTAATAAAGCAGCTTGAGCTAAAGCAATACCCATTTGAGCGGCAACTGATTCGAGTAATTCGATCTCATCGGTTGTCCAATTACGAATGCGATCGCACTGATGCAGCCCGATCACGCCGTTGGGTTCTCCTTGATAAGACGTGCGAACTGCTAACATTGATTTGATTTGCAATCGATCGCATAATTGCACCACGGGCGCAAATAAAGCTTCTTGATAAACATCAGGCGTAGCAATTGCTCGATCTTTGATTAAAACTGCTTCAGCATGAAAATTACCTGCCACGGGTATTTTCACTCCATTTACCGATGGATAATCTCCATTCAAATATTCGGTTACTAACGGAAGCTGAGGTTCTGGTTGGGTGATGTAAGAATGAATCAAGCAACGATTCACTCCAAATGCTTGTCCGACTTGAATGGCAGCAGTTTCAAAGATGTGCTGGGTATTCAAGTTTTGCCGAATTGCATCGGTAATCTGCTGCAAAAGTAATAGTTTGTGTAATTGTTGTTGTAGAGCGTTTTCTGCTTGTTTGCGCTCGGTAATATCTTCGGTAATGCCTGCGAAACGATAGATTTTTCCTTCATTATTATATATAGGAAAAGACCGAGAAGTAACCCAGCGAATCGAGCCATTTGGTTGAATAATTCGGTAAGTGTCTTTTAATTCTCGCCCTCGTTCGATTTGTGCTTTCATCGCTACAGCGATGCGGTCGAAATCTTCTGGATGAACGGATTCCATCCAAGAGTAGGAGTTTTGTACTAAGCTTTCGCAACTCCGCCCCCAGATCTGTTCGTAAGCGGGAGAAATGTAGAGAATTTCGCAATTGGTGGACACCATGTAAAAGGCTTGATGGATATTTTCCGTTAGTTGGCGGAACTTTTCTTCACTTTCTTGTAAGGCGGCTTCTGCTTGTTTGCGATCGGTAATTTCTACTACTACGATGCCAATGCCAATAGGTTGATTAACGGGACAACGAATGGGAAAATAGGAAACTAACCAAGTCCTTTTGACGCCAGGGAATTTTTTGGTTTCGCCGTTAATTTCTACATGGAGAACGGGTTCGCCAGTCCTCAGAACGTGATGGAAGATTTTCTCTTGTTTGGGTGCGAGGTCTGGTACGATTTCCCAAGGGGTTTGACCGATGTGTTCTGAGATGGGAACCCCGTTAATTTCTGCTAATGCTTCGTTGATAAATGAAAAGCGTAACTGACGATCGAGTACGGTCATGCCAACTGGGGCGCTGGTGATGAAGGCATCGAGTAATTGTTGCTTTTCAGCTAATTTTTGTTCTAATTCCCTGCGTTCGGTGATATCGATTACCGTGCCGAAATAACTGGTAATTTCTCCTGATTCGTTACGAACGGCAACTCCTTTACCGGATACCCAGGCAATTTTTCCATCTGCTTTGCAGAAGCGATATTCCATTGCAAATAAACGCCCTTGTTGAGTAGCGTTATTCCATTCTGTAAAAATTCGATCGCGATCGTCTGGATGCAGTGTGGTTGCCCATCCTCGACCGGCTGCTTGTGCCAGCGATAATCCGGTGATTTCCGTCCAGTAAGGATTTACGTATAAGCAGTTGCCTTGGGCGTCGGTTTGAAAAATACCGACGGGAACGTGAGTCAGCAGTATTCGATAACGTTGTTCGCTTTCTTGGAGTGCTTCCTGTGCTTGTTTGCGATCGCTGATATCGGTTTCCGATCCCGCCATTCGCGCTGGTTTTCCGGTTTCATCCCACAGGGCTTGTCCTCGATCGAGAACCCAAATATAACTGCCATCTTTCCGCTGGACGCGGTACTCGGCACTGAAAAAGGGAGTTTTTTTAGTTAAGTGTTCGTTGAGAGCAACCATCACTTTTTCGATGTCTTGGGGATGAATGCCCTGAGACCATTCTGCTAGGGAATTGGTGATTTCATCGGGTGCAAAACCGCGCATTTCTTTCCAGCGATCGGAAAAAAATACGCGATCGGTTTGTATATTCCAGTCCCAAATGCCGTCTTGAGTGCCTTTTAAAGCTAGTTGCCAGCGTTCTTCGCTTTCTCTGAGCGCTTCTTCTGCTAATTTGCGATCGGTGATGTCGCTGTGAGAACCTGTCATCCGAAGGACGTTATTGTTTTCATCCCACAAAGCTTGTCCGCGATCGAGAATCCATTTATAAGTGCCATCCTTACAGAGAACTCGATGTTCTGTAATATAAAAGGGTGTTTTCTTGGCAAAATGATCTTCAATTGCTTTGAATACTCGATCTAAGTCTTCTGGATGTACTCGCTTAGACCACTCATCTAAAGAGTTGCTAATTTCATGGTCTTCATATCCCAACATTTCTTTCCAACGAGATGAGAAAAATACTTCGTTGGTTCTGATATTCCAATCCCAAACACCATCATTACTGCCTCTTAAAGCTAGTTGCCAGCGTTCTTCGCTTTCTCTGAGCGCTTCTTCTGTTAATTTGCGATCGGTAATGTCGGTTACCATTGCCAAAGCGCCGACGTAGTTGCCAGTGGCATCTATAATCGGGCTAGCAGATAATAAAGCCCAAAGTTCGCTACCGTCTTTGCGACAAAACTTAAATTCGTGTTTCTCAACTACCCCTTGCTGCCGCAATTTTAATTTTTCAAACGCGATCGCCACTCCTATTTCGTCCATAAATGCAAACAAAGGTTTTCCCACCATTTCATCAACCGTATAACCCAGCATTTGGGCCATTTTTGGGTTGACGAAATTGGTATTGGCGTTCGCATCGATCACCCAAATTCCTTCGTTTGCAGTTTCTACAATGCGGCGATATTTTTCTTCACTGCGCCGTAAAGAAGCTTCGGCTTGTTGAGAACGGGCTTGTAAAATACTGGTTTCGGTCAAAATCTCCGAATCTGTGGGTGGCGATGCCGTACAAATGCTTTCATAAGTGACTAATCCCACCAGATCCCCTTTCTCGTTCACCACCGGTAAATGGCTAATGCGATGCTGGCTTAGTATTTGATTGAGTCTTAAGGGATCTGTAGCTTCCGACTCGCGAACAGTGATTAACTGCCGCGTCATCACTTCCCCAACCAAAGTATCTCGAAAATTGCATTCCCGTGCCGTTAACTCAATTAAGTCCCCTTTGGTTAATAAGCCTACTAACCGTTTGTCCTCTAATATCAAAGCACAGCTGGCTGGAATCCCATTCTCCCTTTTGGGGTTTGCCTTTGATGCCAAGCTATCATCCCAATTCCTAGCTTGCACCATCAGCTTTACTAGCTCGTATAGCGATATATCTACAGGTACGGTGATAAAGTTGCGATCGCCGTATTGATTGGAACGGGAGAACAGCAAGGGATCTTTATATTCCATTCTTGCCCCCGGAGCGGTTCCGATCTCGATTTATTTTTATTGGGAGTTCGTGCTGTTTCAAGGTAATACTAGTTTTCTATTCATATTTTTACATAATACTATGCTAATTGTTAATAGAATCTTATTTAAGAATTTTGAACTGTATTAAAGTAATACTGCTGGAAGCTTTTAAACTTAGTAGAAGCCATAAACATCATCAATTATATCTTTTTGTTTTAGCCAGCCAACTCTTAAACTAACTTTTCAACGTTAAATTAAATACTTTAGTTCATCACTAGCGCGTTTATAACTTAATATAAAAGGGTTAAAATTAGATCGACATTAATTAAGTGACGAATACCGGAGATTTATGGTGGAAAGTGAAATGCTAGAAGCTCGATACACCGAACTTCTAGCTGAATTTTATCGTTTGCGAACTGAAAATGAGTGTTTAAAGCAACAAAACCGCGACTTGCTGATTGCTCTATCTACGACGGCGGAACACGGCGATTTAGTAGAAGCACAACTTCATACCATGAATGTTAAATTAGAAGCGGAAATTGCCGAACGTGAAAAGGCAGAAGCAATGTTGCAAACTTTGCTCAATATTATCTCTAGAGAAAAGAACGATTTGGAAATTATCGTTCAGACAATTGTCGAGCATGGAGATGTAGTAGATACGCAGTGGCAACAAAAACTTCGGGAAGCAATGTACTTAGCCGAGCTAGACGGTTTAACTCAAGTTGCTAACAGGCGGAAATTCGATCATTATTTGAGCTATCAGTGGAAACAAATGGGGCAACAGCAAACCCCATTGTCGGTGATTATTTGCGATATTGATTATTTTAAGCAATACAATGATGCCTACGGACATTTAATGGGGGATGCTTGCTTGCAGCAAGTGGCCAAAACACTTCAGTCTATTTTAAAACAGCCGGGAGATTTGTTCGCTCGCTATGGAGGAGAGGAATTTGCGGCTGTTTTGCCTCAAACTGAAGAGAACGCAGCGATCTGCGTGGCGGAAAGAATGCAAAAGGCGATCGCGCAACTGAAAATGCCTCACCCTGGTTCTGCCGTGGCTGCTCATGTTACTTTAAGCATAGGGGTAGCATCGACTGTTCCATCGCATCTGCGATCGCCAACTAGCTTGCTAGACCAAGCAGACCAGAGACTATATCTGGCAAAAAGAAAAGGTAGAAATCAAATTATTCATCATTGGAATTGCGATTAGCGATCCTCATCATAAATGGAAACTACTATGAATTTATTTTCACAAGTCCAAATTTTTGGGGAATTTCTGCCGGAAATTCCTACTAGTAACGAATACCTAACTTTGAATTTTTCCCCGGCTTCGGCGGCTCGCAAGCGTCGCTGGGAACACAACGGGATATCCGCAGATTTTTTAGGCGATTACTTTGCGGCTTTTTTTCCTGGCGATGCAGCTTCAGAAAGTAATATCAATCGCAAAGATACGGTTAAAGCGGTTGTTAGTTATATTGCCAACGAGCTTTTAGAAAATGCCGTAAAATTCAGCGAGCGTTCCGCCAATTTACCAATTAGTATTACGTTGTATCTTTACGAGCATGAAATCATATTCTGCGTCAGCAATTATGCTAGCAAAATCATGGCGGACAAGTATCAGCAATTTATTCAAGAACTACTTAATTCAGACCCAGATGAATTATACACTCGTCAATTGGAAAAAACTGCCTTGGGCAACGGACAATCTAACATGGGATTGTTAACGATGATCAATGATTACGATGCCCGTTTAGGCTGGAAATTCGATTATGTAGACCAACAGCTAGAAATCGTTCAAATTAGCGTACTAGCCCACCTTAATTTGTGAAGTAGAATTTTAATTGGCCGACCTTCATCAGACATCTCTAAGAGCAAAAATTGCCAAATGCAACTTTAATTTAAATTAACGTTAATTTGGCGAGCGTCCTCTGCCATAATAAAGGAATAAGGAGTAGCGTATAGTTGATTATATAGAGTTGTCTGTGGAAAAATTCCCGATCGTCAAAAATGATTTTTCTTCTGTTTAAAGGTGGGAGCAATTAATTTTATACTAATAAAATGATGCTATATGTAAAGGAGTAAAAGACTGGTGGAAATTAAGAGCGAAGATTATCATGTTTGGTATGCCCCGGAGACTTCAACCGTATTTTTTCGGGGATTCTTGCGACTGGCTGGAATGGAAGAATATCGTCCCGTGATGGATTTGTTGGTAAACGCGCTTGAAAAATCTTCTCAATTTACGATTAATTTAAGGGATTTGGAATTCCTTAACAGTTCCGGGATCAGTATGCTATCTATGTTCGTGATCAAGGTGCGAGAAAAGGGAAATATCCATCTAGTTCTCCAAGGCTCAAACAAAATACTTTGGCAAACTAAATCTTTAAAAAATCTCCAACGTTTAATGCCAGGGTTAAAATTAGATTTTGCTTAGTTCGATATGGGAAACTTAGAGCAGATAACCGATCGCGAAGCCAGTCTTCTAGCGGAGATCGAACGTCTCCGTCAAGAAGTAGCACATCTCAAACAAGTGAACAGCGATTTGGAAATAGCTTTGCTCACTACTATAGAACATGGCGATGTGGTGGAAGCTCAATTGCACGATTCCAATCAACAATTACAAGCAGAAGTCGCCGAACGCCAACTAGCACAAGCAACCTTACAAGAAATTTTAGAAACGGTTTCTCGAGATAAAGCAGATTTAGAAATCGTGCTGCAAGCGACGGCGGAACACGGCGACACCGTGGAATACCAACTCTACACGCAAGCTGTAGAAACGATGCGCCAAAGCGAGGAACTGTTTCGGGCAATTTCCGAGTCCACATCTATTTTAATGATATTGACTCAGCACCATAATGGAGCGATCTCTTATGCTAACTCTATTTCTGGCGAACTACTGGGAATGGATGTGGAAGCCTTAATCGGACAGAAGCTGGAGTCATTTTTTGCCGAGCGCGATGATTATCAAAAAATTCAAGAGTTACTGACAGCACAAGGGTATGTACGGGATTGGGAAATGCAAGTTAAAAAAATTGACGGTAGCCTATTTTGGGTATCGGCTTCCGTACATCCTTTACAGATGGCTGGAGTAGCAACTTTGCTGACTACTTTATATGATATTAGCGATCGCAAACAAGCAGAAATCGAGTTGCGTCAGTCAGAAGAAAAACTGCGGCAACAAGCCCAGGAATTAGAATTGCGGGTAGAACAGCGTACCAGAGAAGTACGCCAAGCAGAAGAGAAATATCGCAGTATATTTGAGAATGCGGTTGAGGGAATTTTTCAGGTAACGCCAGAGGGACGTTATTTAAGCGCAAATCCAGCCCTCGCAAAATTATACGGTTACGCATCTAGTGCTGAGTTGATGGATAGCATTACGGATATCGGAAAACAGCTATACGTGCGACCCCAGCGTTGGAACGAACTGGTAGCTTATATGAGGGGTTTAGATTCGATTACCGAGTGCGAGTCAGAAGTTTATTGTAAAGATAGAACGATTATTTGGATTTCGGAAAGCATTCGCACGATTTATCATCACGATGGTTCGATTTCTCATTATGAAGGTAGCGTCCACGATATTAGCGCTCGCAAGAAAGCAGAAGTAGAAATCCGCCAGCAAAGGATGCTAGCGGAACGCTTGTTGTTGAATGTTTTACCTCAATTAATTGCCGAACGTCTCAAGCGGGGTGAAAAAACGATCGCGGATAACTTTGCCGAAGTAACGGTTTTGTTTGCCGATATTGTGAACTTCACGCCGTTGTCGTCTCAGATTCCACCAAAAGAACTGGTGAAGCTACTCAATGATATTTTTTCTGCTTTCGACAAATTAGCCGATCGACATGGGGTAGAAAAAATTAAAACGATCGGCGATGCTTACATGGTAGTGGGTGGATTACCCAAACCCAGACCTGATAATGTAGTTGCGATCGCAGAAATGGCATTAGATATGCAGCGAGAAATTACCAACTTCCGCACCCCAGACAATCAACCGATTACCCTGCGGATGGGTATTCATACTGGCCCAGTGGTAGCGGGAGTGATCGGTAGGCAAAAGTCGATTTATGATTTGTGGGGCGATACGGTAAACATTGCTAGTCGCATGGAATCTCATGGAGAAGCGGGATACATCCAAGTTAGCGAAACAGTTTATGAACGTTTGAAAAAGAACTATCGCTTTCAAGAACGAGGTAGTATTTCGATCAAGGGTAAGGGATTGATGACTACTTATTGGTTGATCGATCGGAAATTTAATCGATTTTAGATTGAAGTTTTTGCGGAATTGTCAGGGTTAATTTTTTTTACCACAGATGTCCACAGATGCACACAGATAAACACAGATGTAGATGTAACTGTAGCCTTTTGGTAGGATGTACAGATGGTGGAAAGATGGGTTTATTGAGTTTGGCTTTAAATCTAATATAGTTTATATAAAGTGTTTAAGAAATAAAGGATTGTTTCTGCAATGGATCGTGCTGTGATTAAGTTTTCTTCAGAAGATTGTGGTATTTGCCACAAAATGTCTTTTTACGACCAGAAAGTAACTGAAGAATTGGGTTTGCAATTTATTGATGTGAAAATGCAAGACACTGCTACTTATCGGAAATATCGTAAAATCTTATTAAGTCAATATCCCGATAAATCAGAAATGGGATGGCCGACTTATATTATTTGCGATTCTCCAGAAGGAGAATTTAAAATTTTGGGAGAAGTCAAAGGCGGTCATCCCAAAGGGGAATTTAGAACCAGACTGCAAGAAATTTTACAGGCATGACAATTATATCTGTGTTTATCTGTGGACATCTGTGGTAAAAAATTCACCCTGACGCTTTTCCAAAAAGCCTAACAAAAAAAACCCGGTTTCTCGAAGAAACCGGGTTTTTAAATTCAACATCAAATCATTTCAAATCAAACGACTTCACTTCTAACACCGGGCCAATCATGGCAAGAGTCATCACATCATCGCGGATTTCGCCCTTGATTTCCACTTTTTGACCAGATTTCAGTAAATCTTTCGGGGGGTCTTTGAGTTCATAGGTTTCGCCGTTATCTGCTACTACAGCCCACGTTCCTGTACCTAATCCTTTTCGTTCGATCGTACCAGTGACGGTTATACTCATGCAGTTTGTTTCTCTCCTTGCATTGCGATTCTAGCAAGTCCCAAACAAAGTAAAGCGTTGACAATTAAGAAGCCACGCGCCCAAATGCCATCACCCAACCACATTACTTGGGGTGTCATAAATGCGCTGACTGCCAAACAGCTAGCTACCCCTAAACCAGAACCGATGGCGAACCATTTCCACTTGGCATTTCCTAATAGCAATGCTACTAAAACTAAGGGAATTAGCACGCTAGCAAATATCGGATTTAAAGCACTACTACCTTGAACGGCACTACCTAATTCGGGAATGGAACTACCCATTAATCTTAACGGCCATTGGGGTAGGTCGAAGATGTAGAAACCGCGCAGGAAGAATAAACCGGAACTGCCGAAAATTAGACCACTACTGAGTGACCAACTCCAACCGGGTAAGTAATTGCGTAAAAACCAAGCTAGCAGATAGGAACCCAGTACCATTAAAACTTTAGGCAGAAGTGCTACTGCGCCGCCATCAAACCAGAAGCGGAGGTTGAGGTAACCATTCTTTTGTAGCCAGCGGAAGAAGTCGCGGAAGTTAATTTGTCCTTTTTCAGCTAGTTGAACTGCGCCTGCGGCGTCTAACTGACCTGCACCAAAATGGTTGAGGGGGTCTTCTTTGACTACTCGTGCTGATTTGGTCAGAATGGTTTCAATTTCATCTGGGTTATCGATACCCAGAGATCTTACTAATGCTGCTACTCCCGCTACGTGGGGGGAAGCCATGCTAGTACCTTGGAAACTAGCAAAGACGGAAGCACCAGTTTCCGGGTCAATGGTTTCTTGCAGGATTTTACCTGCTTCGCTACCACCGGGGGCAGAGATATCTACACCGGCACCGAAGTTGGAATAAGGAGCTTTTTCACCGTTGGGGCCGAGTGCCGATACGCTGATGACGTGGGGATAACGGGCTGGATATGAGGAAGAGTTGCGGTTTTCGTTACCTGCTGCGGCTACGATGACGACGCCTTTGCTGTAAGCATAGTCAACGGCTTCTTGCATTAAGTCGCTGGCACCGCCGCCACCTAAGCTCATGTTAATCACGTTTGCGCCGTTGTCAGCAGCAAATTTGATTGCTTCGGCAATATCGGCAACCGTACCGCCACCGCTGGCAGCTAGCACTTTGAGAGGCATGATGCTTGCTTGGTAGGCAATGCCTGCTACGCCGTAGCTATTATTGGTGGATTGGGCGACAGTTCCGGCTACGTGAGTACCGTGTCCGTTGTCGTCGTCGGCTGATTCTTTGTCGTTTACGAAGTCGTAGCCTTGGACAAAGGTGGTGTCTGCTAAGTCGGGAACTTTACTGACACCTGTATCGATTACGGCAACGGTGACTCCGTTACCTTTGGTTTCGTCCCAAGCGGCTTCGACGTTGATGCTTCGCAGGTTCCACTGCTGGCTGTAGTCTGGGTCGTTGGGGATTTCGTAAGCTTGATAGATATAGTTGGGTTCTATAGATTCTGTCTTTTTGGCAAGGCCGGATTTTCTCAGGGCTTTGAGTAATCGGGTATCGCCTTTGACAATGTAGACGTTATCTTTTACGGAAAATTCGCTATTTAGATAAGGTGTGGTGTGAAATTTTTGCGCGATCGCATTTACCTGTGCGGTAATCTCCGTAGCGGGAATGTCTTCCCGGAAATCCAGCACGATAGAATCATAACTGCCACTGGTTGCCAGCCCTTTAAAATTAAAGAGGGCAAATCCTAGCGTCAGAATAAACAAACACAGCAGAAAAATTTTTCTCATCTTAACCTGCCAGCGGAAGCGCCAGTGCGATCACCACGATAACTCAAGCAAGCGCTAATGAAAACCTGATGTTGCAATATAGTTACTTGAAGTAAAAATTAAGGGAAAGGAATTATGGTGAGAGGTCTTTTATGGCTACCTTTGCTAGCTGTTTTTATTTGGTTGGCTTGGGCTGGCTGGAATGAATTTCAAAAAGTGGAAGCTTATCGCCGTTGGGCATCTCAATTTGCTCGATCGAAGTACGATATTTATGCGGTTTTGGGACAAAATGGCAGTGATTTAACTTGGGGTAAACCGACTCGTAAAGAACCTGTTGATTTAAAAACTTTTTCTCTCAAAAATGTTAATAATATACGTCTGATGATAGATGAAAATGCTGTAGATTTAGATAATCCACCCCTACAACCTGGTAAAGTAGCTTTAGAATTTTCGTTTTTAGAAAAAGATGATACTGTTCGGATTCCTTTTACGCAATTATCCCTGGCAGTTGAATGGGGGAAACATTTACGATCGGGATTATCAGGATTAAAGGATGAACAGGATGAAGTTTGAAGGATGAATTTTGAAGGATGAAGGATGAAGGATGATGTTTATTATTTTTTCTTTGTGTTACTGCCTCGCTCCATCCTTCCGTTAGTTGATTACTTCTGTCCAGTTACGTCTTCAACCAAACTTTTTGCTGCTTCTACTATACCGTTGTTGCCTTCGGTTCCTTTGTATTCATCTAAATTTTCTTCGTAAACCTTTTCTAAACCTTTGGGATCTTCGACCGCTTCTACAGCTTTTTCGTAAGCATCCTCACGGTTACCAAGTCCTGCATTATGATCGGCAGTATTTTGATTGGTGACTTTTTCCTGAGAAATCGAACTTTTACTATTAGCTGCTAAGCTGGATTGAGTTGGAAAAATTAATAAGCTTGAAATACTAAGCAAACCGATCAAACCGAATAGTAAAAGTGTTTTGCCAAATGCTTGATTGATAGCTGAAAAAATACGCTGCATATAAGTTTTCCTCGTTGTTTTTTAGTGAAAATTGACGCCCGAATAAGTTATCTCTTCTCTATATTTATGAGAAGCGATCGGCTAATAGCAATTTGCCTAAATGGTGCGTAAATTCTCTTATGCAAAAGCATGGTAATCTTTTAGCTAGCTTTCGGGCTTCTATCTCAAGATACATTCAAATGGTGTTCAAAATTACAGATTTCGGTCATTGGTCATTTGTTGCTTTAATTCGTAGAGTGGGCAGTGCATACTTCTAACGTTGGTATACTGAATTAAAGCTTAAGGCGTTTTTTGGCACTGCCCATCCTACAAAAAGATTGGTGGATAATTTGTGTAAAGTAACCCTCTTCAGATAGATCTTTAAAAGATTAGTTGTCTGGCACTGCCATCATCTTGAAAATGTTGTTCTCCGACGCTTACTAATTCTACGATTACCTCACGAGGCGGGGGAGAAAATTGTCCGGTACGTTCTCCAATTTTGACAATTGTATTTTCACCGTTGGGATGCACTCGATAAGTAGTGGTTGCCCAAGCGCCTGTTTTATATTCAAAAGAATGACCGTCATCTTCATACATTGTCCATTCATTTGTACCGGGCCAAATGCGTAGGGTCAATCGATCGAGGGGACGTTCGTCAACGTATTGCATGACGGGTGCCATTGGAATTATTCCACCACCTCGTACATAGAGAGGCATGGTTTCTAGGGGGGCGTTGGCGAGGATATGGGTTGGGCCTTCGTAGCGATCGCCATTCCACCAATCATACCAAACGCCTTCTGGGAGATAAACCGATCGACGATCGATACCTGGTCGATAAATTGGTGCTGCCATTAAAGAATCACCAATTAATACTTGATCGTAGATTTTATAAGTTTTGGTATCGTTGGGAAAATGATAAACTAATGGTCGCCAAATCGGTGCGCCAGTGGTTGATGCTTGCCAGAATAGGGTATAAAAATATGGCAATAATTGATATCGTAAATTGATATATTTCTGGCAAATTTTTTCTACTTCTTCACCAAAAACCCACGGTTCGTGACGGGCGGTACTCATAGCAGAATGACCGCGCATTAATGGGTAAAGCATTCCCATTTGCATCCAACGGGCGAATAATTCGGCAGTGGCGTTACCTGCAAAACCACCTATATCGCAACCGACAAATGCTACGCCTGATAATCCCATATTAGAAAGCATGGGTAGGGACATTTCTAGATGTTCCCATAATGATTGATTGTCACCCATCCACACTGATGACCAGCGTTGTACTCCGGCAAAACCCGATCGCGTTAACACGAACGATCGTTCTGTGGAACGTAATTTTTGCAACCCTTCATAACAAGCTTTTGACATTGACAAACCATACAAATTATGGGTTTCTAAATGGGTTGTTTTTTCAGCGGGATCGCCTTGGGGCGCATCGAAGGGAAACCAAATTTTATTACCGGGGTCGCCAAAGGGCCGATCGTCTAAAGCGGGTTCGTTCATATCATTCCAAATTCCCGCAATCCCGATATCAGTTAAACTTTTATGCAAATTTCCCCACCATTTCCGCACATCTGAACGCAAGAAATCGGGAAAGACTGCTTTATCTGGCCAAACGTAACCGTGAAACAATTTTCCATCCGCACTTCTGACAAAATAATCGTTTTTTAGTCCTTCATCAAAAACGTGATAATCTGCTTCCGGTTCGTATTTAACGCCGGGGTCGATAATAGTTACGGTTTTGAAACCATTCTGTTTTAAATCATCAATTAATTTAGCAGGATCGGGAAACCGTTTCGGACTCCAGGTAAATACTCGATAACCGCGCATATAATCGATATCGAGATGAATGACATCGCACGGAATTTGTCGTTTGCGAAATTCTGATGCTAATTCTCTAACTACTTCTTCTGATTCGTAACTCCACCGACATTGATGATAACCTAGCGACCATTTCGGCGGTAGGGGCATTCTCCCTGTTAGTTGGGTATAAGTATCGAGAATTTGGGCAGGTTCGGGGCCGTAAATAATGTAATAATCTAATTCACCTCCCCTAGTTTCCATTTTAAGAACGCCTGGTTTTTCAGCACCAATATCAAATTGACTCCAAAAAGTTGTGTTGAAAAAGATGCCGTAACTAACGTGAGGACGTAAGGCGATATAAAAGGGAATTGCCTGATACATTTCATCAGTTAGAGAACCGTAATCTAAAGCATCAACTGTCCAGTTTGTTTTGACTTCGGCTAGTTTATCTAGAAAACCCGTCCGTTCTCCAAAACCATAGTAATGTTCGTCAGATTCGATGCGTTTCCAAGCAGCAACCGCACCTGTTCGCCAACCCATACTGGTGTCTGTATCGCAAGCGAAGGGGCGGTTATTTTTATCGAAATATTCGATGCGGAAAGGATCGCGATGTAGCAAGACGCGCATCTTTTCGGTTTCGATTTCTACCGTTTTGTCTGTTTCTTTAATTTCAAAGGGAACGCTTGGCCATTCTGCATCATCTAAGTTGACTGCCCAAGGACGACGGGGCATGAATTCGCCATTTGGTGCTAGACGAACTCTGATTAAATTGGGTGCTAATATACTAATCTGTACGCGAGATATATTGCATTGGCAAGTAATATATTTGTCGTTTTTTTCTATTAATTCAACAGCGCCAATAACTGACCAAGGTTGATTGTTTGTGGGTAGTTTTCCGAAGTATTGCGGCATTTTAGAATTTTTCTTAAAAACTATATTCAAAATTATAGCTAACCCAGGTTTCTTAACGAAGAAACCTGTTTATTGCTTTTATTTGGAGTTTAAAATCGGTTCTTGGGCTAAGGGGGAATTATCGTAGTTTGCTAACAAATCAGCGGGGTCGTCATAAATTGCGATCGCATTTTTTAGCTGGCTATCATCAAAACCACCGCTACGGAATGCAATCACCTCCACTCCAGCTTTATTGGCAGATTGAATATCATAGGGAGTGTCGGCAATCATTACGACTTCGTTGGGTTCCAAATTAAGTTTACTCAGTGCTGCTTCTACGATATCGGGTGCTGCACCATCAGGTAATTTAAACCCAAAAATTGCTCGTATCGTCTGCCTTTGGGCGGAAACGATTGATTGTATGGAAAGAAACGAAAATTTTTGAGAAGTTA
The DNA here is from genome assembly GCA_036703985.1 of Leptolyngbyaceae cyanobacterium. Lineage (GTDB taxonomy): Bacteria > Cyanobacteriota > Cyanobacteriia > Cyanobacteriales > Aerosakkonemataceae > DATNQN01. The sequence continues at coordinate 26,911 of DATNQN010000008.1, read as the reverse complement.
GAAATTTTCTTTCTTCTAATATAAGTAGGTAAGTGTGAAAAAATGAAGGTTGATTTGCAGGGACAGGTTTGGTTAAAGTGCTTGATATACAACCGTTTTACTCGCTTATCTTACCCGCCCTGTCCGTGTGCGTTTATTCATGCCATCCTACTTATCTACTCAATCCTGACGCCTGAATTTAATTTTAATTACTCCTTAAGATAGATGCTAATAATTTCTAAAAGATTAGCTGTTGAAAATGGTTTGATCAAATAGCCGTCCGCACCTAACATTTCCGTTTGAAAAACCACATCTTCGGTAGATCGTGCTGTAATAAATATCAAAGGAATTCTGGCAGTGCTGGGATTTTCTCGTAAAATTTTTAGCACTTGATAACCATCTAGTTCAGGCATTTTTACATCGCACAAAATTAAATCGGGAACGAATTCTTTTACTAATTGCAATCCTACCCGGCCATTATTTGCACCAATGGCATTAAATCCTTTCACATTTAAAATGTCGAGGATGCTTTCCCGAATTATTTCTTCATCTTCAATAATTAATAATTTTCTCATCGTTTAATATATATATTCGCGTTCGTATAACAGAAAAGGTTTTATTAAGTTGGGAAGCGCGAATCAACAGAAGTATGTAAGGAACAGTAAAGTTAAGCTTTGACTCTCTTTTTTTTTGATTTTGCCTCCTAGTTCTTAATTTTTGCCTTATCCCAACCATAAATTTTTCTGTTCATCTACTTAGCTAATTTATAACAGGGCTTAGCCAATAAACTTTTTACTTTAAATTATGAACATTTGTGAAATGTTGGCTCTATGGATGAGGATGTTTACCAATTGCCATCGCCTTTTTAGTTTGCTTCAATTGCTGCCACAAATCTTTAATCTGTTTGTAAGCTTGTTCTGGAGAAAGCTTTCCCCCGGTTTCGAGGGCAGCTATATACGTGACTTTTTGGGCAAATTCTTGTAAATTCGCGTTGAAAGTCATATTTTCTGGCGTAAAGTGACCGTAATAACGATGGTGAGGGTGTAGAAAACGATCCTTACTTTGTTGGTTCTGCTCTTCTTGTCGATCGTACATAGCTTTTAATAGAGATAACCTTTTCTATACTTAAAATTAACCAATTCTTAACCAAATAATTTTTCTGAGCCGTCAGTTGTTACAAAATTTTACTAAATTTGATACTCTGGAATGCGTATTTTTTCTTGAAAATGCTTACCACAAGGTATTTTATTATACATTAAATTAACATTTTTTTATATTATTTTTGTTAATAAATAATGTTTTTTTGAAAAAATAATTTGTTAAAAATAGCAGCTATATGTAAGGATAATATTTATTCTGGAATAATTACGATTGCTTTTAAAAGTAACCAGACAAAGCTAAATGTGGGAAGTTTTACAAAATATATTTTCACCCAGTCAGTACATTCCACACGGTCATTGCTACTTATGGCAAAAGTCACTAGTTGGATTGCATCTTGTGAGCGACTTACTAATTGCACTTGCCTACTACTCAATTCCGGCGATGCTAATTTACTTTATCGCTCGGCGAAAAGATATTCCATTTCAGGGAATATTTATTTTATTCGGTACATTTATTCTCGCTTGCGGGACAGGTCACTTAATAGATATTTGGACGTTATGGCATCCAGCTTACTGGATTTCCGGTATTGAAAAAGCTTTTACTGCTGTAGTTTCTTGTTATACAGCCTTTTCAACGATCGGGCTGCTTCCTCAATTTTTAACTCTCAAGACACCCAAACAACTAGAAGAAATTAACCGGGAATTGCAACGCGAGATTGCAGAAAGACAACAGGCGGAACAAGTCTTAAAAAGTATTGTAGCAGGTACGGCTTCCGTTACGGGAGAAAAGTTTTTCTCCGCTTTAGTGCAGAACTTGGCTACAGCACTTCAGATTCGCTACGCTTTTGTGGCAGAAGTTTCAGATAACCAAACCGAACAATTAAGAACTCTTGCTTTTTGGGCAGACGGACAATCAGAAATTAACTTTGAGTACGATTTAAAGGATACGCCTTGCGAACCAGTAATTAAGCAATCTAAATTGTTTTATTACCCAGAGAAAGTACAGGAAATCTTTCCAAAAGCTGATGGATTAAAAGCAATGGATGCAGTATGTTACTTGGGCGTACCTCTGCTAGACGGACAACAGCAAGCGCTCGGAATTTTATGTATTAATAATGACAGACCTTTGGTAAACGAAGAAAATGCCAAAGCTATTATGAAAGTATTTGCTGCTAGAGCGACCGCCGAACTACAAAGAAAAAGAGCAGAAAATGCCAAAAGTCGCGCCTACGAACAGTTAGAAATGCGAGTCCAAGAACGCACGGCTGATTTATTAAAAGCAAATGCTGCGTTAGCAACCGAAATTCAAGAAAGAATTTCCGCAGAATCGGCTTTGCGAAATAGCGAACATCGCTTGAAACAACAGCAAGCAGGGTTGATAGAGCTAGCAAAAAGTAGTAATTTATACAATGGCAACTTAAAGGATATTTTAGAAGAAATTACTCGGTTAGCAAGCCATATTTTGAAAGTAGAAAGAGTAAGTATATGGTTTTATAACCACGATCGTTCAGAAATTCATTGTGCGGATTTATATAAATTGAGCGAGAATCAGCATAGTGAGGGATTAAAGCTTCCTGTTACCGAGTATCCCAACTATTTTTATGCTTTAGAAACCGAGCAATCGATCGCAGCCCATAATGCTCTTACCGATCCGCGCACTAAAGAGTTTGGTACGGATTATCTCAATATTTTTGGCATTACTTCTATTTTAGATGTTTCGGTTAGTATGAAAGGCGAAACTATAGGAGTAATTTGTTTAGAACATACTGGAAATAAAAGATATTGGGGTATAGAAGAGCAGAATTTTGCTAGTAATTTAGCTTATATGATTTCGCTGGCAATGGAATCGCGCGATCGCAAACGAGCAGAGTTAGCTTTACGAGAAACTGCTGAACGAGAAAGAGCGATCGCTAGAGTAATTCAAAGAATGCGGCAAAGTCTGGAAATTCAGACTATATTCCAGAATACTACCCAAGAATTGCGGCAAGCGGTCAACTGCGATCGCGTGCTTGTCTATCGCTTTAATCCTGACTGGAGTGGGGAATTAGTATCCGAGTCAGTAGTAGAAGGGTGGAAAAAATTAGTACAAGAACAAAGCGAGCACCCGGAACTCATTAAAGTAGCTGTCGATAATTCTGATTGTACCGTGAAAAACTTAGGTATTGCCGACATCTCAATTCAAGATACTTATTTGCAAGATACTCAAGGGGGTTGTTATCGGGAGGGAACCAGTTACCGTTGTGTTTCTGATATTTATCAAGCTGGATTTGATGATTGTTATATTGAACTATTAGAAAATTTGCAAGCGAGAGCTTATATAATAGTGCCAATTTTTTGTAGTAGTCAGCTTTGGGGATTACTAGCTATCTATCAAAACTCTCGTTCCCGTCAATGGGTAGAAGCAGAAATTAAAATGGTAGTGCAGATAGGAGCGCAGTTAGGCGTAGCAATTCAACAAGCAGAATTGCTAACAACAACTCAACAGCAATCGGCAGAATTAAAACAAGCCAAAGAAACTGCTGACGCTGCTAACCGTGCAAAAAGCGAATTTCTGGCTAACATGAGTCACGAACTCAGAACTCCGCTTAATGCTATTCTTGGTTTTACTCAACTAATGAATCGAGATGTCTCTCTATCTACCGAATATAAACAGTACGTAGATTTGATCGGTCGCAGTGGAGAGCATCTACTGGAACTAATTAACGACATTCTGGAAATGTCAAAAATAGAGGCAGGTCGAATTACACTCAATGAAAATGAATTCAACCTATATAGCTTGTTAGATAGCCTCGAAGAAATGTTAAAGTATAAAGCTCAATCTAAAAATTTAAATCTGGATTTCATTTGTGCTTCCGAAGTACCGAAATATATCAAAACCGATGAAAGCAAACTACGCCAAGTGTTAATTAATATCGTAGACAATGCCATCAAATTTACGGAAAAAGGCAGTGTCATATTGCGAATAAAATCAGAAAATTCTCGGAAAGATTCCCAATCCAAAATTACCTTTGAAGTAGAAGATACTGGCCCTGGCATTGCACAAAATGAGTTTGATAAATTATTTGAAGCCTTCGGACAAACTGCCGCAGGGTTAAACTCTGGTAAAGGCACTGGATTGGGTTTACCGATCAGCCAAAAATTTGTCCAATTACTCGGCGGAAATATTAGTGTCACTAGCAAGCTGGGCTGCGGCTCTAAATTTGTTTTTAATATCCAAGCTAATCAAGTTAGTGGCATTCAAATTAGTCAAAGCAATTTGATTAATAAAAAAGTGATTGGTTTAGCTCCTAACCAACCAACTTATCGCATTTTAGTAGTTGAAGATAAACCTACCAATCGTCTTCTCTTGGTTAAATTACTCAGTGTATTAGGCTTTCAAGTGCGTGAAGCTGAAAATGGGCAAGAAGCCTTAAGTATTTGGGAAACTTGGGAACCCCATTTGATTTGGATGGATATGAGAATGCCTATCATGGACGGCTATGAAGCTACCAAACAAATCAAAGCGCACATTAAGGGTCAGGCAACGGTAATCGTTGCTCTCACTGCTAGCGCTTTTGAAGAACAGCGACAGTTTATTTTATCAGCGGGATGCGATGATTTTGTCCGGAAACCGTTTCAAGAAGAAGAATTATTAGCAAAAATGAGCAAACATTTAGGTGTTCGATATATTTATGAGGAAGAAATCTCAGAAATAGGGAATAACTGGCAAAGCTTACCACAAGCCGTCAATATTCGTGATTTAAATGCTGAAATTGCCAATATGCCAACCGAGTGGTTAGAAGAATTATACAATGCAGCTTCTCAAGGCAGCGATTTATTAATTTTTCAGCTAATCGAAAAAATTCCTGCCGAAAAAGCTTCTATTGCGAAAGCCCTAACCGACTTAGTTGATAATTTTCAGTTTGAGCAAATTATGAAAATATCCCAATCTCTACTAACCTAACCTCTAAAGAAATGAATAACAATCAATCGCTCATTTCTCAAGCCGATATACTGATTGTTGATGATATACCTGAAAATATTCGCTTTTTATCCTCTGCCTTGCAACAGTATGGTTATAACGTTCGCAAAGCAATTAATGGCCAAATGGCTTTGACTGCTGTAAAAGCTGTAACGCCCGATCTAATTTTATTGGATATTAATATGCCTGGAATGAACGGTTATGAAGTATGTGAAAAATTAAAAAAAGATGAAGAAACTCACTCTGTACCCGTAATTTTTTTAAGTGCTTTAGATGATTTGGTAGATAAAATAAAAGCATTTCAAATGGGAGGCGCAGATTATATCAGTAAACCATTTCAAATTGAAGAAGTTTTAGTAAGAGTGGAAAATCAACTGACTATTAAAAAGTTAAGGGAGCAATTACAGAAACAAAATTATGAACTTCAACAAGCATTAATTGATATTCAAAAAGCCCAAGCCCAACTAGTACAAAAAGAAAAAATGGTTAGTTTGGGTCAGTTAGCTGCTGGAATGGCACATGAAATTAATAATTCCGTTGGTTTTATATCTAGTAATATTTCTCCGGCTCGCAAATACATTCAAGATTTACTGTATTTGATTCATCTTTACCAACAAGAATATCCAAATTCTACGCCAACTATTGAAGAAGCTAAGGAAGAAATCGATTTAGATTTTTTGAAGTCTGATATAGAAAAAATGATCGGCTCTATGCAGGCAGGAGCAGAGCGTATTTCTACCATTTTGCTGGCATTACGCATTTTTTCCCGTTTAAATGAATCAGATATTAAAGCTGTCGATATTCATGAAGGAATTGATAGTACTCTACTATTATTAGAACATCGGCTTAAGTCAGAAGAAAAACAACCAAAAATTAAAGTAATCAAAGATTATGACAATTTACCTTTAGTGACTTGTTATGCAAGCCAAATTAATCAAGCTTTTTTTAATATTTTAAACAATGCTATTGATGCTATAGAATTAGTAATCGATCGAAAGATTACAAAAGTTTATTCTCCGAGTATTTGGATTACAACTAAATTAGTTGATTCGCAAACTGCCAGAATTTGTATTAAAGATAATGGGGTGGGTATTCCAGATGAATTAAAAAGTCATTTGTTCGATCCTTTTTTTACAACTAAGCCTGTGGGTAAAAGTACTAGCTTAGGGCTATTAACGAGTTATCAAATTATTGTGGAAAAACATAAAGGTCAATTAACGTATAATTCATCCTATGGAGAGGGTGCGGAATTTATTATAGAAATTCCATTGTATATGAGCAAGAGCGATACATCGGTAGGTTAATCAATTCCTTATACAGTCTATTCCAAATCGATAAGGTATATTTACATCTTTCACCATTTTTAACAAGAATTAAGAAACGGAGTTTCTATACCTGGTGCAATATCTGAGTATACAGAAAGTCGGTTTTGTGAAGAAACCGACTTTCTAACGCCATAGTAAACTGAGATTTATTCTGGCTAAGAAACCAAAATTACAAACTAGTCATTATTTGCCTTAATTCCGCAGATAAATCTACATAAGAATTATGCTGTTTCTGGAATAAAACACCCGCCAAAAGGTAAATGCTATCTGAGTAAAAGGCTTTGTTAATTTCTTTGAGTTTGGCAATAGTTTGTCTGACTTTTGGTTCGGAACTGTAATAACCGAACTGAAGCGGAGAAACTAGGAATTTAGAAACTAGGTAACCTCGATCGAGAGCATAATCAATCGTATCTACAGGATTTGAATAGCTAGAAACCATTAACAATACATTTTCATAATCTAAAGATAAAAGCCTCCTAGTAATTGTAGAACCATCAGTTCCTCCCCGTAGCAATGGCATATAAATATCGCTATCTATTGAAGGAATATAAGGTGGATTTGATACCAAATATCTAGCATCAGGTTTAACGGAACTAAAGAAACAAGAGTTATGAATTACATATTTGTCATCTAATTCATAACTAGCTATTTTTGCATTGGCAATTTCACAAGCGGTTTTATTTAGTTCGTAACCGTGAATTAATCCGTCAAACTGAACTTTCAGCAGCGAGTTGATAATTGGCAAGCCATCGCCGGAACCAAATTCTATAACTACTTCATTTCTTTCGGTATGGCAAAGTACCATTGCATCTAAACATTGAGAATAAAAATTAGATTCTTCTGGGCAAACAAAAACTTCTTTTCCCGAAGGACTGCGCTTGGCAATTTTAGATACAGTTGCCACAGGAGATTTGCTATGGCTAAAAACAGACTTGGGTTGGGAATTGGCGATGGTTTGATCGAACATAATAGTATGATGATTGGTGAAAGGATTAGGCAAATTTGTCCGGTAGCAATGTTATTTGCTACCGAAAATTACAGATAAGTAAATGGCAAAGGGAAATATTTGTTGTTAAGTGGATGCTTCTAATTGACGGATCGATCGCACGACTGCTGCACCAGCGCGATCGGCCATCAATTTCTCTTGGTCGTACCCCAACACGATTTGCCATGCTAGATCGGGGTACATATTGACCAACGGTAAAGCAACATCATCTAACATCCAGCGACCGTGACGTTCGTCTTCTCTAATGTGCAACTCCCAATAACCCATTGCGGCATCTGATAATTGCAAACGTTGCGCTGCTGTTAAATAGGTTTTGTAAATAGAAGGCCCAACGATTTCAAAGTAAGTTAAGCCACCGTTATAACGGAGGAAATATCGCTTGCATTCTGTCAGCAAAAAGTTATGATTAATCGATGCCAGAACTTCCCAAGGTACTATATCAAAATATCCTTCTGGTTCCGTATTCATGCCAAATTCTGCTAGCATTTGGGCAAAAAAAGTAGAATGCTTGCGAGAAAGGCGACCGTTACCGTATTCTTCCAACAGTACTCGGACTAAAGTACATTGTACTTCATTAGCAGCGCCGCCTAAAATGCGAGACAGGCGACTGGCTTCTACTAATCCATCGAAAGATGCGATCGCTAATAAATGACGATATCCCGCCTCGCTCATTTCTTGGCGCATATATCGGCTATCTTCAGATAAAGGCGGATCGAGATCCCGGTCTCCCCGTTCGATTAAAGCTTGTTTCGCATCAACTTTTTGCAGCGCTTCCACATCTAGGTGGGACAATTCCCAAGGCTGCCAAGCTGATTCGATGCGATCGCGAATTCTCTGTAAATAGTAAGACCTTTCGTTGGTATAGTGGCGCAGATCGTCATACCAAAACAAATTTAATCGATTAATGCGATAAAGCACGCGCTGTAAAAAAAGATGTGCTGCATCTGCATTATTAGATGATTCTTTATAAGCAATTAAAATGGCTTCGCACAATACCCTTTCAAAATTCGCCGCTATTTCCGGTTTGACTGACAATTTATCATCCAAATTTTCCAGTTCAAGCAGTTTGATAAACTCTTGTTCTGCTACTTCATAGATAGAATTCTGAGATGGTTGTTTTGGCGTACCATACTGCCAATGTTTTAGCGACGGGCTAATCACATTGCTTTGCATCTAATCTTTCCTTTCCTGAAAATTATCATTTTATTTACACAATTTAACAATAGCTTTTTTTGAGTTATTAAATAATCTTTCTTAAGTAATAATAGTTTCTCAGTCTTTATCTATAAAAAAATAGGGTGGATATCGTCCACCCCATTCAAAATTAACAACTTTTATCGATTATTCATCCCGTCCGTTAACTTGAGCAGGGGGAGAAGTTGCTTCCACTGCGGTAAATGGTTCCAGAATTTTGTAAGTGTGAGATGCACCTTTTGGTACTACCCAAGAACTACCTGGTTCAAGTAAAACCATTTGACCTTCGAGATGAAATTCGGCACGACCTTTAATTACATAACCAACTGTTTCATAGTCGCGCTGCGTTTCTGGTTTAGCATCGCCTGGTTGTTCATCTTCCCAAAGACGCATCGAAACACTTTTACCAGAAGCTAGATATTTTTGACCCATTTCACCGTGGGGAGAATAGGTAGATTCTAATTTTTTAACGCTGGTATCAACCATGTGGAACTCCTATTTGAAATTAAGCTTTTGTATAGTTGGCATCTCTCCAACAACGTGGTAACTCTTCGCCAGAAGGAAATATTAATTGATCCTTAGAATAAGCAGTAGCAGCTTGTTCTTCCTGACCTTCTTGATCTCGTGCGGTTACCTCATTTTTGGATGGGTTGATTAAAGCTTGTACATCAGCTATTTCTAATAAAGTTCCGCCATCTTTTGTCTTGAGAAGCATAAAACCTCCTAAAAATGTAAGTGATTGAAAAAAGGGCTAGGGAAGAGAGGAAGATTGGTAGTAGACAGCGCCTAATGACCAATTATGGTTTTAAAACCACTTTGATGCAGTTGTCTTTTTTATGTTTGAAAATTTCGTATCCCTTTGGCGCTTCCTCTAAACTGAGGCGATGAGTAATTACAAAAGAGGGGTCTATTTTCCCATTTTGAACTAGTTCTAACAAAGGTTTTAAATATTTATGGACGTGAGTTTGTCCCATTTTGAAAGTTAGACCTTTGTTGAAAGCTGCGCCCATCGGTATTTTGTCTATAAAACCGCCGTAAACTCCGGCCAGGGATACATGACCGCCTTTTCGACAAGCAACCATTACTTGCCTTAATGCAGTTGGTCTATCTGTTTCCAAACGTACTGCTTGCTTTACTTTGTCGTAAAAAGCATCTGGCCCGGTGCCGTGTGCTTCCATTCCTACGGCGTCGAGGCAAGCATCGGGGCCACGTCCGCCGGTCATTTCTTTTAAGGCTTCCCCAACATCAATTTCTTCGTAGTTGAGGACTTCCGCGTTGCATTGTTCTTTTGCCATTTGTAAGCGTTCGGGAACGCGATCGATCGCAATTACTCTCTCAGCACCTAACAAATAAGCACTTTTTATGGCGAATTGTCCCACCGGGCCACAACCCCAAACCGCTACAATATCTCCTGGTTCAATGTCGCAATTTTCTGCTGCCATATAACCAGTTGGAAAGATATCCGTAAGGAATAAAACTTGGTCGTCTGTTAAGCCATCGGGAATCTTAAATAAGCCAACATCAGCAAATGGAACGCGGGCATATTCTGCTTGTCCGCCTGCATAGCCACCAAATAAATGGGAATAACCAAATAACCCCGATGGTGAATATCCCATTTGTTTTTCTACCATCCAGGCATTGGGGTTGGAGTTATCGCATAATGACCATAAATCTCGCTGGCAGAAGAAGCAATTTCCGCAAGAAATTGTAAAGGGAACGACAACGCGATCGCCTACTTTCACATTTTTTACTTCACTGCCTAGTTCGACTACTTCCCCCATAAATTCATGGCCGAGAATGTCGCCCTTTTCCATTGTGGGGATAAATCCATCGTAAAGATGCAAATCCGATCCGCAAATGGCACTAGATGTAATTTTAATAATCGCATCGCGGGGATTAAGTATTTTTGGATCGGGTACTGTATCTACCCGCACGTCATTAGCGCCATGCCAGCAAACTGCTTTCATTAATTGGTTCTCCTTGCCTAGTCAATTTATTAATTTGTCAATCAGTTTTAAGTTGAGATTCTCTTTGGGAATATCCTTCTTGAGTTCCATTTACATTTCTAATTTGGTCTTCTACCCGCTCGAAAAATTGTTTCGTACTGGGTGGTGACGGTTCATCCAAATTCAGCTTTTCTACAATATTGTCGGTAATATCTTTGGCCTTCTGTTTGGCATTATCGAACATTTGCTTACCAGCATAGTCAGGTTCTACGCGGTAATACTCTGCCTCTGGTGTTAAAGCTTTTGCTTGCGCTGGCAGTTGACCGTAGCTAAAACTATAAATTAATAAACATAATGCGGACGCCATAAAAATAGCGAACGTTCGTCGCCCTAGCCAAGCAATGATTAAATTCATAAAATACTCCCTTTCATTTATTTTTATTGAATCAACAAATTCGTAGTAATCAATAAAGTTATCACTACAAACAAAATTCTTGAAAATTTCAAACATACAAAAAGTTTTTAGTGAGGACTTCAGTTCTCGACATTAACTTAGGAAAAAAGACTGAAGTTCTTACTACAAACAGGTTTCGTTTTGAGCGTAATAGATAATTAATGGAATGCAACCAGTTGGCTGTTTTCTGACTTTTGAAGTAACTCTTGTACTTCTTCATCAGTAGTTTGAGAAAAATCTTCGTATCCTCTGCCTACTGCCGAAAACCGCTCTGGTATAATCGGGCAAATTACCTCATCGACTTCCGATCGCAATTCATAACAAGTTTCTGAGGGAGCAATGGGGACGGCAACCACGATCCGAGCAGGTTGCCGATCGCGCAAAGCCATCACCGCAGCACGCATGGTAGCTCCAGTCGCCAAACCATCATCTATCAAAAGGATGATTTGGTCTTGCAGCTTAGGTGCTGGACGATTACCCCGGTAAACTTGTTCTCGTCGCTCTAACTCCAACTGTTCGGATCGTGCGACGCAGTTAATAATCTCGTCGGAAATTTGTAACGATCGCACGACAGGCTGATTGAGTACTTGGATACCACCGCTGGCGATCGCACCCATCGCTAATTCTGGCCGATCGGGTACGCCCAATTTGCGAACTAGGAACACATCCAAAGGAGCATTCAGCGCTTTTGCCACTTCAAAAGCCACCGGAACGCCACCGCGAGGCAATCCCAGCACCAAAACATCGGCACGGTTGGCATAAACGGAAAGCTCGCTTGCTAGTTTTTGACCAGCTTCTCTTCTATTTTTAAATCGCTCGCTCATCGTTTTTAGCCTCCGTTGCGATCGAATTCAATGCCCCATGCCCATTACTGCTACTTTGCTGTCACTTCTTGATAGCGTGAGTCCGTTTGTTTTTTAACCCTTCTAGAGAAGGATCTAGGTGCAATTCTCCCGATGGTTCCGATCGCAAATCCTGCGGCGTATCCTCTCCTACCGCTCCCTTAGCAAGGGTAACCCCACCATCAGCTAACCACCACAACGCACCAGTGACGTAACTCGCTTCATCAGATGCCAAAACATTTATTCTGGCGTACCCCGACAAGCCATCGGTGCTGCTGCGATGAGGATTTCCTCCATCTTGGCATCCATTGGCCCAGTTTTTCGATCGGTCCAAGCAGTATTGAAAAGAATTCAGAAGACACCATCAGAGCAGCCAGAATAGAGAATCAGTTTACTGATATAGTTTTTTGTCCAAAACTCATACTGGCTACTGACTACTGACTCCTGAATTCTCCTTCATCCTTCACCCTTCATACTTCATCATTTCTAAACTCCTACCGCCGGAGAAGTTGAAGGTTTAGCAGGCTTCAATCGATCGCCCAAACGGTTACGATAAAGTTCTGCCAAACGTTGTTCGTAACGAGCATGATCGATTTCTATTTCGCTGAAAATTTCCGTTGTCACCGGATCGGTTAACTGATTTCGCAACTGGAAAACATCAACCACTGCCGTTTGGATATCTCCCAAAGCGCGACGCAACATAGCCACTTCATCGCTACCTTGAAGCGCAGTTTTTAACTTAGCGTAAGTATCCGCAGCTTGGGCAGGTAAAGAAGGTTTTTCGCCCAGCGCATTCAAGCGTTCTTCCAACATTTGGATATGCTGCTTTTTATTTTCAATTATTTCTTGCAGCAAAGCTTTTACTCGGGAATCAGATGACTTTTCGACATATTGCCCGAAAGCTTCACAGGAATAACGTTCTCCCGCCAATGCCGTATTTAACGCTTTTGCAATATCGCCTTTTGTAGAACCACCCCAAGCATCAGCCAGTTTCCACCATTCCGCAGTGACATCGTTTTCATTAGGCAAATCGACTTCTTTACCACCGTAACCCAAACGACTGAGAATAGCAGTAGTGAAAATTGCTAAATCTCCGGGGCGACGAGATGTAATTAGATTGCCATCTATGACTAGGGGTTCATCGATATAATTAGCTCCGGCATTAATCATATCTCTGCGGATAGAAATAAAACCAGTGGCATTTTTACCTTTTAACAAATCCCCTTCAATTAAAACTTGTGGCCCGTGGCAAACAGCAGCAATTAATTTGCCTTGTGCCATTGCTTCCTGGACGAATTTTACTGTATTTGGATTGGTACGCATTGTATCAGGAGCTAAACCGCCAGGAACGATCACTGCATCGAAATCTTCCGGACGCGCTTCGGTTGTCGTACCGTCTGGCTGTATGGAGACTTTGCCTTGTTTACCTACATAGGTACTGTTCATTCGCGAACCCAAGACAACCGCATCGAAACCTGCCATTTTCATTGCTTGGTAAGGCACTTGAAACTCAGAATCTTCAACGCCTGTTTCGATCAAAATGGCAACTCTTTTTTTGGCAATTGAATTATTAGAATATGACATGGATTTCCTCAACAATTTTCAAATCTTAGTCAAAAGATGGCACATGGAAAATTTTTCAATCTGCAACCTGAAAATTGGCGATCGCCAATTATTTACGCTTCTGATGTTGGGTTGGCAACTGGCAATAAATCTTCGTAGTCTTTAGATAAATTGGCTACTACATCTGCAAATTCACCAGGTTCAACTGCTACGTTTAATACGGAGAAGACAGCGCGAGCATGAGTAGCAGCCGTCACCGGATCTACTCTTTCTTTTTGGCTGACGCGCTGATAGAATTCTTGTAGAGAGAAAGATTGACCGTTTTCTCCTTCTCTACCGTGCAAGTACTCTCCCAACTCCGAGGGCAATTGAGAAGCTAAATCTTTTGCTTCATCACCAACAATTCTTTCAGCAAGGGTTTCGAGGGTAGCACGAACAGCACGCTCTGCCTCGTCCTGCGAACCAAGCTGAGCTACGCTTTGAACGTGTTTGATAAACTCATTGCGTTTCATAGCTTCCTCAAAATTCGTGCCTGGACTTAACAACTATCTTTGTGTTGTCCATATTTCCAGCGTAGGCATCACATATAATGGTTCTCTTCGTTCCAAAGTGATAGATTATTTCGGTCTAAAGAAATAGATCTATTTTTTCAAATAAGAAGAACCTTTGAGGCAAATTATAGAGAAATTCCCGGCTAAAAATCAGATAAAAAAGCTGCCATAACATCGACAGCAAATTAACAAAATTTGCAGGCTTCGCCGCAGGAGAATAAGACTGTGGATATAGGTATTCCCAAAGTGCTAGGACATAATGTTGGCACTCATCCTTTACTTGAAGAATTAAGTTTGTACACCTCTACTAGTCCCCGATTATCTGGAGGTGATGTAGATGCTGCTTGGTATCAAGCAGAATCGGTAGGTGATGAAGCAGTAGGTGGTTCCGTCGCTACTCCCGATCAAAATATAGTTGATGAATTGGGAGCGGCTGTCGGGCTGGAAATGGATAATTTCACATATCTTCATACGACAGAGATTATCGAGCAACGAGATGATAAACGATGGGAATTAGACCCTAATTCTGCTGAAGATTACCAAGAACGTCGCTATAGATAGTCTTAATTATGTTGGTTTAGCTATCGTTCTAAATCGGGAAAATTACGCTAGGGCAAAATTCAGAATCCAAAATTTAGAAGTCAGACTTATTCAATATTCTGGCTTCTGAAGTCTTTATTATTATTAAATTAACTTCTCTTCATTCAAAAGAGATAGATCGTTTTCGCTCCAAAGTGATACATAAATTTGCCTAGTAAAAACTAAGCTGGACAAGTAGAAGAATTATGTATTGCTGTTATGGCTGAACAGACAAATCAACAAACATCCGATATAAACCAAGAAGCTTTGGTTTTAGATCTACCTCAAGAAATTACGGAGTCTTATGGAACGGGAGTGAAGGAAGAACCAGGTTCCAACATCGGTACGCGAAGACTGCGGGATGAAGAAAAACTATATACATCTACCAGTCCCGAACTATCTGGCGGCGATGTAGATGCAGCTTGGGAAAGAGCTAGTACGGAAGGAGAGGAAGCAGTTGGTGGAACGGCTGCTACTCCCGATCAAAGCGTTGTTGATGAGTTGGGGAGTGCTTTGGGAATCGAGATGGACGATCGCTCTTTTCTCTGGACAACAGAAATGTTAGAACAAAGAGACGATCGTCGTTGGGAATTAGATCCTACATCTTCAGAAGATTACCAAGAACGCCGCGAGTAAATGGGTCTGGTCAATTTTCAATCTAAAATTGAAAATCCAAAATCAAAAATTCCATGACCTTTCAGTTGAGTCTGGGATATATTAGAGCGAGTGGCTATTTAGGTTAAGATTCGTTAAAAAGCGTCCGCTTCTAGCAAGTAACTATATCATCATGGCTCAAATTCTCGATTCTGTCCCCTCCGAACGTGCTGACCGCATTTTCTGCTGCTATGTCAACACTACCAGTCAAATCCAGATCGCTCGCATCTCAAATATTACCAACTGGTATTTTGAGCGAGTGATCTTTCCAGGACAACGGCTAATTTTTGAAGCTCCCCCAGAAGCTCACCTAGAAATTCATACAGGTAAAGTTTCTAGCGCCATATTATCTGATAATATTTCTTGCCTTGACCTGCAAATTAAAGAATTTGCAGATCAATTCGTCTAAATTTTATTTAGTCCTAATTTCTTCCAAAAACTTTATGCAACATTGACGAAAATCTTCGCCTCTTTGCTCGAAGTTTTGATACTGGTCGAAGCTAGCGCAGGCAGGAGATAATAAAACAACTTTGGCTTGATATTTTTTGGCTAATTCAGCCGCTTTAGGAACAGCACGTTCAATTGTTTCTACTATTTCAAAATTGGCATAACCAATTTCCTCTAATCTTTTAGCAAAAGCAGTCGCAGCGTCGCCAATTAGCAACACTGCGGCTGTTTTTTCTTGAATTTTTTTCATCCAACCATGATCATCGCCTGCTTTTGCTTCTCCCCCTGCTATTAAAATAACGGGTGCGTTAACGGCGTTTAATCCTACTTCCGCCGCATCGTAATTAGTTGCTTTGCTATCGTTAATAAAATCAATTCCTTCCCAAGTACAGATATGTTCGAGACGATGGGATACGCCTGGGAAGTTGGTAATCGCTTGCGCGATCGCATTTTTGTCAATTCCTGCTAAACACGCTACTGCTACCGCCATTAACAAATTTTGTTGGTTGTGTTCTCCCACCATTTTTAAACTATTGGCTGGCAAAATTTTCTCACTTTCAAATAACACCCAACCATCTTCAATATAAGCACCTTTACCGCTAACTAAATCTGCTTTCCCTTTTACGCTTGTCCAGTAAGCATTGGGAAAAAGTTTGGGTGCATTGTTTCGCAAATAAGGATCGTCCCCATTAAAAACTTGATATTCAGACTGAGTAAGTAAATGCGCTTTGATATTAAAGTAATTTTCTAAGGTTTTGTGACGACTGAGGTGATCCGGCGTAAAAGTTGTCCAAACACCTATTTTTGGTGCAACTGATGAGGAAGATTCAATTTGATAACTACTAATTTCCGCGACTACCCAATCTGGTGGTGTGTCAGCTAAAGCTAATTCGCAAGCAGCATATCCAATGTTACCGCAAGCGGGTGCATTACATCCAGCCGCTTGAAAAATCGCTGCAATTAAAGCAGTGGTTGTCGTTTTCCCATTAGTACCCGTAATTGCTACCCAAGGTGATTTGATATATCGCCACGCCAATTCCATTTCCCCAATGGTTTCTATGCCTAACTCTCTGGCGCGAAGTAAAATTGGTGCATCCCAAGGTACGCCAGGACTAACGACAATTAACTGAGGTAAATCAGCTTCTTCTAATGACAGGGAATAGCCTAGTTTAACGGTAATTCCTTCGTTGACTAGTTCTTGTTGCTGTGCTTGGAGGGTTTCGGAGGAATTGCGATCGCTTACCGTTACCGAGTATCCTTCTCTTGTGAGGACTCGCGCCGCCGCGATACCAGACCTTCCCAAACCAATAATATGAGCGTTAGGCATAGTTTACTGTGGTAGTTTTTCCCAGTTTTTGCAATATTTATCGTAGCGAATCAGAATGAAAAGGTAAAACTTTGTATTTACTGCGAGACAAGTAAGAGAATCAATATTTTTTTGTTACTTTAATAAAATCCGTCTCTCTAATTCGTTAATTCTTGCTTCTAATTGGGTAATTCCTTTACACAAAAGGCGGAGAGTCATAAACAAGGTAATCGTGTATAATATCGACAAAGCTATTAGCGCAAAAATAACTCCTAAAGGGTTCCCAAATCCTGTACTAGTAATACAAGATACGATCGTTATCAATAATACAAGTATTAACGATACAGCCGAACTCCAATAAGTTTTTCTTGATTGGGTAGCGGAATTCCGAATTAATTCTAGTTCATTCATTGGTTACATCCTCTTTTGAAACTGGAGAAGAAACCAGGTTTATGAAACCCAGTTTCTTTTCACTTATTCAGCTTTAGCTTTTCACGATCGGCCCAAAATCTGCTAGTACTCGCGCATGATTTCGCAGCAATCCCAACAAATTCAAACGATTACCTCTGATTTCCAAATTCTCATCCATAACTAACACGCTTTCTGCGCCATCAAAAAATGTGCTAACCTTGGGAGTAATTTCACTCAAAGCATCAACCAATTGTTGATAATTACGTTGTGCTTGAGATGCTTTAGTTTGCGGAACGAGTTGTACGATCGCATCATAAAAAGCTTGTTCCGATGCTTTTTGGAATAACCCAGGATTAACAACAGATGTAGGTTCTAGCTGTTGTTTATCTAAATTTCCTTGTGCAGCAAGACGAGTAGAACGATTAACGGTTTCGTAAATTTCCGATAACTTCCCATTGTTACGAATTTCTTGTAAAAACGTAGCACGATTTCGCACATCCAACAAATCTTTTAACGCCCGTTCCGTATATTCCGAGTCATTCTCTCCCAAAACCGCATTCACCAAATCGTAATCTATACCTCGATCTTCTTGGAGTAAAGTGCGGATGCGCTGAATGAAAAATTCCTGCAATTGTTGCAACAATTCATCACCGTTAGTTTTCGGATAAGCTGCCACAAAATCAGCTACAATCTGCTCTAATAATTGTTGCAGATTCAGCGGTAATTCTGCCGTCCAAGTGATGTTAACAATAGCATTGGCAGCCCGACGTAATGCGAATGGATCGGATGAACCAGTAGGCAACATTCCCAAACCGAAAATGCTAACTAATGTATCGAATCTATCTGCTAAACCAACAACTTGACCCGTGATACTCTCCGGTAATTTGTCCCCTGCACCTCTTGGCAAATAATGTTCAAAAATTGCGTTAGCGACGGCTTCATTTTCACCACTGGCGGCTGCATATTTCTGCCCCATCACTCCTTGCAATTCTGGAAATTCTCCTACCATTTGAGTAACGAGGTCAGCTTTACAGAGGAAAGCCGCACGTTGAATATTTTGGCTATCTTCAGCCTTTAATTGTAATTGTTCGCTAATTTTTCCGGCAATTTTGGTAATGCGATCGACTTTTGCCCTGACACTTCCCAAATCTTCTTGGAATGTCACTTTTTCTAATTGGGGAACGTAACTTTCTAAAGGTTTAGCAAGGTCTGATTTATAGAAATACTGCCCATCTGCCAATCTCGCCCGAATCACCCGTTCGTTACCAGCAGCGATGATATCAGATTTCGCCGGATCGCCATTAGAAACGGTGATAAAATTTGGTAACAATTCTTTGGCTTCTGCCGTTTTAAAAAGCGGAAAATAACGTTGATGAGTTACCATCACTGTAGTAGTTACTTCCGCAGGTAATACTAAAAATTCATCATCAAATTTACCTACCACAGCAGTAGGCCATTCTACCAAATTAGTCACTTCTGCTAATAAATTTGGATAAATTTCCGTGTAGCCATTTTGCTGTTGAGAAACGGCTGCAACTTGTTCTTGAATTTTTGCTTTTCGTACTTCTGGGTTAACTTCCACACAACCCGATCGCAAACACTCTATATAATCATTAGCGTGGGGAATCGCGATCGGTTCGGGATGTAGTACTCGATGGGCGTGAGAAATGCGATCGCTCTTAATTATCTCCGATCCATTGTCAATTTCCACTGGCAACACCACATCATCTAATAATGTTACCAACCATGCGATCGGACGAGAAAACCGAATATCCCCATCCCCCCAACGCATAAACCGCTTGCCCTCCAGCTTAACAATCCACTGGGGCACCAATTCCTTCAAAATATCCGCCGTAGCCCGTCCCGGAATGTTTTGCTGGACAAACACGAAATCGCCCTTATCCGTAGGGCGTACTTCCAACGCCTCCAACGCCACGCCCTGCTTCCTAGCAAAACCTTCCGCCGCCTTCGTAGGTTGTCCATCCTTAAACGCCGCCGCCGCAGGTGGCCCTTTAATCTCTTCTACGCGATCGGGCTGCTGGGCGGGTAGTCCTTCAATCAAAACCGCTAGACGGCGAGGCGTACCGTATACATAAATTGCGTTACTTGTCAAGTATTGTTCGCTAAGGCTATTGGGGATGAGAGTTTGCCATTGTTGGATAGCATCCCCCACAAACTTAGCAGGAAGTTCTTCTGTACCGACTTCTAATAAAAAGGTAGACATAACGGAAATTTCAACGAACTAGCTAGAACAGTTTATCGCGATTCGATCGTTGTGGGGTTATGCCAGTTGGGATATTGCGGCTAAACTGGGCTGTGTTGCAACTGAGTTTCAGTTTTTACAAGGGATATTAGTTCGTGGCGAAAAGCTTTGAGAACCGAACCTTCAGCAACAAAAGCAATGCTGGGACGCATATACTCGAAAGCGAAAATTATTTGATCTCGATAACCTTGGTCATTTTCGCATATCCAAACAGTCATCAGCTTTTTACCAAGTAAAGACTGACACCAAGATGGAGTATTTTTCGCAGAAGGTGTGTTAGTTGTTTCCTGTATTATTTTTATTTCATCAGTATCGACAATTGGTAGCAGGGTAACTGTAGTATCTTGAAAGAATAATTGAATTTTATCCAGGCAGAGTTCATTGCTAGAAAATTCTTTATCTTCTAGTATTGATACTGCTGTTAGAAGTTGTCCGATCGGAAATTCATCTGTTGCCATATTTCTCCCGTTTTTTCCTTGCTTGTTTGAGTATTTTAATAGCAGTTTCAGCGTCAGCGTCTCCTTCAGCAGCGAGATTAGCTAATTCACCAACTTTGAGATTTTGATAATCCGATCGTAACTTATTAACTTGACCTTGACCACCGCCACGTTCTCGAATTGCATCGGCAATAGTGTAATCTTTAAGGTTAACAAGATTGCCGAGTTTTTTTCACCACCTGGAGTAAGCTGAATTCCTTCTTGTTCAGCCATTGATAGTATTAGTTATCACGCTTCAGTTTCTTTCGGTAAAATAGCAACTCAAAAACCCAGTGCAGGGCACTAAGAAAAACTATTCATATCTTCCTTAGAAAATGACCACCAGTATGGCTTTAAAGGAGGAGCATGACCCTTTCCTATCATTTTTTTTCCATCCAATGACATAATTCCTCGATTTTTTCCAAGTGTCCAGTCAAATGACCGAGATTGCGGAAGCATACTATCTTCTTGTATTGTTACTTGATTTGTTTTAATATTAACGTTTCCTTGAATAGCAACGTAAGTTAGACCATTTGAGTGAAAAGCTGCTAAAGTTCCATCGAAATATTCATCTGAGTGGCGATGAATAAAAAGAGTAGCAGGGTAATTTTCAAATTCGCCATACCAAATTTCATCATTTTCTCCTGCTTTAGAGAATGACCAAGAGTATGAACTGTAGCCTTCCCCTGTGCCAGATATTTGTTTTTTATTTGATGACAACTGCCCTTTGTTTTTCCCTAGTACCCATACTCCTCGCTCAGGTTCTGATAATACACGGATTTCTTTTATATTCAAATTATTTGTTTTGTGGTCAAGGTTGCCTTTAATTTCGATACGAGAAAGACCTTTACTATATTGAACTGTGAGAACTCCACTAAACGAATTACCTAATTGATCGGTAATAGTCAGACTAGCAGGAGCATTGTCAAACTCGCCATACCAAATCCCAACCATTATAGGATTTAAATCTTTCACTATTTCATCAACTGATTTATACCTTTCCCCTAGATCTGTTTTCAGCATCTTCTCTAAAATATTCTCCAATTGCTGACTAATATCAATATTATTTGATGCCAAAACATTTCGCCATAACCACCTATTTTCCTGGGGATTAAATAATTTATCTGGACAAACATTAGTCATTAAATGAATACAAGTTACGCCCAAAGCATAAATATCACTTGCGGGATAAGCTACACCATAAGTCATTTGTTCCGGTGGTGCATAACCCAAAGTTCCCACAGTTGTCCCCAAAGAACTTACTGTTCCACTCAATTCTTTGGAAATACCAAAATCAATCAGCACCAGTTGACCATTTTGGCGGCGCATAATATTTTCAGGCTTAATATCCCGGTGAATTACATCCCGCTCGTGTATAAATTTCAGGACTGGTAGCAAATCATTTAATAACTGATAAATTTGCGCTTCTTTGTATATTCCCTTTTCTTCTAATTCCTTTAGTAAATTTTGCCCGTCAATAAATTCCTGCACAAAATATAAGCGTTTATCTTGTTCCAAATATGCCAACAATCGAGGAATTTGGGCAGACTCATCGCCCAGTCGATCGAGCATCGCCGCTTCACGGTTAAATAGTTCAACAGCTTTCTCAAAAGCTGTTGGATTACTAACTATATCGGGATGTGGAGAAAACTGTTTAATAACACAGCGCTTTTTTGATGGCGTGTCTTCATCAATCGCTAAAAAATTTCTGCCCATACCGCCAGCACCCAGAAAATCAGTAGCCCGGTAGCGATCTTTCAGCAACATTTTAGTACCGCAAGTACTACAAAATGTTGCACCCGGTAGGTTTTGCGGTTTGGGGCAATTAAGATTGAGGCAATAGCTCATACTGGCGACAGATTGACAGATTTAATTTATCTTAAATCTTCCCAGAATTAGGGGAGTGCTAATATCAAAAAAAATAACAATTTCTAAAACATCTAATTTAGGAGAATCAAATGGTAACGCTGCAACTACGGCAACTTGGCGTACCGCCTGGACATCGAGTATTATTCCATGATGTTAGTTGGCAAGAATTTGAACAGATTTTAGAAGAATTGGGAGAAAAACGTCCTTCTCGATTAGCTTATATTAACGGAACTTTGGAGATTAGGGTGCCGCTACCAGAACATGAGAAAGCTAAAGTAATTATTGGGGACTTAGTGAAAGCTTTGCTTGATGAATGCGATCGCAATTGGGAACCTTTAGGATCGACAACCTTTAAACGAGAAGACATGGCAGCAGGTATTGAGCCAGATGACTGCTTTTACATTCAAAACTATGCTCAAATGATTGGCAAAACTCGCATAGATTTAACTATCGATCCACCACCAGATTTAGCAATAGAAATAGATGTTACATCCAAAACCCAAGTTAGCGCCTATCAAGCCTTGGGAGTACCAGAAATCTGGCGATATGAAAATGGAAAAATCCAAATTTACCTACTGCAATCAGGCAAATATGTAGAGTCTCAAAGCAGCCCAACTTTTCCCAATTTTCCCGTAATTGAAGAAATTACTCCTTTTCTAAAAATGAGTCAAACAATTGGAACAAGTCAAGCAATCAGAGAATTTCGCAAATGGTTAAGAGAACAAAAAAATAGCAAATGAGAGAGAAATTACCCTCTCATTTGCCTCCCTCCCAACCTCAGATTTTCAAAACACCTTCAGGATTCACCGATAACAAAGGACGCCTCTTTAAACCCTCCTGATGCAAAATCTCATTAGCAGCCAATAAACCACTACTAACCGCCCTTTCCATCAACCCACAAGGAAAAGGCATTTTCACCCAATCACCAGCAAAAAACAAATTAGGAACCGCCGTGCTAGTCTTTGGACGTTCCGCATAACTATTAGGTGGATAACCAGAGAAATTTTTCTGATTCACCAATTCCCGATGTAAAATATTTGCCCCTTTTAATTCAGGCACAATTTCATACAACTCCTCTTCAAAAGTTGTCAGCAAAGCTTCCTGTGTCGGAAACTCCTTTTCCTTATAACAATAAGCGTGTAACTCAACTACACTACCACCAGTTTTATTCGCCCATGCAATGAATTGCTCCTGAATCCGATGATAAAGGGTAATACTATCAGTTAACCGATAACCTGATAGAGAAGTGAACCAACTTTGCTTCCATTCAAAATCCCGATCAAACCAGAAACGACAAACAGCAAAAGGATCAGCTACTTTCAATTTTTCCACCTGTCTTTTCGTTACCTGATTCACATCACCATCGATCAAACTAAACAGATGTTGAACTCCCGGTACATCCGTAGCAATCACATAATAATCAGCCTGAATAGTATCAACCAAAACTTGTTGTGATGACTGAACTGCTGCGACTAATTGCAAATTTTCTGGCTGACGTTCCACAATTTTAAACTTAGCCAAATCCCTCTTAGCTGGCCCTTTTACCACTTTACCTTCAGCATCGAATACGGCACCGTGGCAAGGGCAATGAAACTCTCCATTAGCCTCTCTGTGAACAGTACAACCTTGATGAGTACAAGTTAGCGAAATTGCTTCCTCTGTTCCAGCTTTAACGGCAAACACTTCATCGCCAGCACCAAAATACTCAATTTTATTATCGCTGATAACAGAGTTGCGCTTCACCCAAAACGGAACATCACTTACTCCATCACCTTGCTGATAACTTAATTTGGCAATTTTACCGTCTACACAGTTTATTTCTCTAACGGTTGCACCAGTAACAATTTTTCCACCTTTACTCTCAATTGACCTCGCAATCGGTTGCACCAAACTAGTTCCCATATCTTGTTTAGTACCATTAAAAGCCAACCCCTCTGGATTACCAAAGAAATAGAAGTGGAAAAACTGCATTAATTCCCCCACACTCATTTCATCGGGAGCATTTAAACTAGACTTAGCAAACGGCAAAAAGTAAAGGTCATACAAACCTCTCGGAAAATCCTTTTCCACCCATTCCGCAACTGATATATTATCGAGGTTCTGAAAAGTTCGCTCAGTTTGAAAACCTGTAATAGCGCGAAAAACTTGCCAATGTTCCCACTTAGTTAAATTAATTCCCCACTGTAGCCGATTAGGAGATGACACCCCTAAATCAACTATATTCCAAGGAAAAGCAGAATGGCTAGGTCGGAAAATTTCTGGTTTATATTTACTATCTTTATAGACAACAGAGTAAAATTTTAAATCCAGAAAATTGTCTTTAATTCCCAACTCTGCTACTAAACTTTTTAAGTTATAGTACTGAGGAAAAAAGCCGTGAAACCCATGTTCCATCATAAAAGTTTCATCGCCAACTTCAATCGGCCAACTAGCGATTTTACCTCCCAACTGAGGCGCACGCTCCAAAAGAGTAACCGCAAAACCTCTTTGACTAAGTTCGTAGGCACAGGCTAATCCTGCCAATCCACCCCCAACTACTACCACACTAAGAGGCTGACTAACCCAAAAAGGCAAATCTAAGGTATCTTGCTGAAAGATAGTTGGCTTCGGCTTAGAAAACCGAGAGTATCCTACGACACCGCTCACCGCACCTACACCAAACATCTTGAACAGGGTGCGTCGAGAAATGGGCTGCGAAAGCCCGTACCTTGATAATTGATTCATGAACTACTCTGCTAACTCCTCACAAAATGAGATACTGGCACGAAACACTGGCTGTAGCCCAGCGAATCTTAATAGAATTGTTCCGGCGGCGACGCAGCCTGATTTTCTGGAGTATTTTTCCAGTTTCCGTTCTTTTACTAAACGGCTTTATTGTGGCAGAACGCGCCCAACTGTCAATGGCTCAAGCTTTTGAATATGCAGCGCCTAGCACGTTGGTAGGCGCTGCCCTATTTTTCAGCTGCCTGGGTGGTAGTGTAGCAACCGTAGTAGCAGAACGAGAACAGCAAACCCTCAAACGTTTATTCATTTCACCCCTGAGTGGAACTTCTTACTTTTTGGGCATTTTTCTTGCTCATACCTGTATTGGTATCGGTCAAACACTCCTGGTTTATACCATTGCTTCTTTCTGGAACGCAAAATTTCAGGGTTCTCTCCTCCTGGGCGCAGCCATAATTCTTCTCAGCATTATCTCGTATGTTGGTGTAGGATTTATTCTCGGTACACAATTTGCTCGACGCACAGAAGATGTAAACTCTTTAGTTGCTGCTTTTGGAGTGCCTTTGTTAATTTTGGGTGGAGCCTTCATTCCTTCCTTTGTATTTCCGAAAATCCTGCTCGATTTAGCTAAATTTAATCCCGTTTATCACATGGTTTACGCATTAATAGAGGTATCAGCTAACGGTAATAAATTATCTCAAATTGCATCAAATCTAACTTTTCTGTCTATATTTGCTATTTTAATGGTTATGATAGGATGGCTGTCTTACCGTCGAATGTTAAGTATTGAAAAACGACTATAAATTTACCTGTTATAAATAAAAAATAGTGATGCAAAACAACTGATTTACAATAAAATTAAAATAATTTAGTGTTATAAATAAGTATTATATATGCTACAAATTGAAAATCTTAATAAAGTTTACGGAAATTATAAAGTATTACGAAATTTAAACTTTTATATTTTAACAGGTGAGATTTACGGATTGTTGGGGCCTAATGGTGCTGGTAAAACAACCGCTATCAATATTATATGTAACTTGCTTAAGCCAGATAGTGGAAAAGTAACAATTAATAATCAACCCATTTCTGACAATACCAAACCCCTGATTGGGGTCGTACCACAAGAGAATTTACTTTATAAAAGTTTAAGTTGCCAAGAAAACCTAGATTTCTTTGCTCGAATTTATGGGCTAAGAGGTAAACATCGGCGTCAACAAATTCAAAAATGCTTGGAAGCAGTTAATTTATTGGATAGAGCAACTAGCCCTGTAGAAACTCTTAGCGGAGGAATGCAGCGGAGATTAAATATTGCAGTTGCCTTAATCCATCAACCAAAACTGGTTATTTTAGATGAGCCAACAACTGGTTTGGATATAGAAGCTCGCTATGAAATATGGGAGTTAATCAAAGACTTAAAAAATCAAGGCATTACTATTTTATTAACTACCCACTTATTAGACGAAGCCGAAAGGCTCTGTCAAAAAATAGGTATACTTAAGGATGGTAGAATTGCAGCAGAAGGCAGTTTAGTTGAGCTTCGTAAACTAATTCCTGCACAGGAAATCCTATTTGTGCAAAGTTCAGATGAAAAAAATACGATCGCTCGTGCCATCGAACATGGATTTACCTATCGTCACTATGGTAAAGACTTAGCTTTTTGGCTACCTAAACATTTAGAGTTAAAAGAAATTATTGCTATTTTTGATGGGATTACTTTGAAATCAATAGCTTACCAATCTGTAAGTTTAGAGCATATCTACCTTGAAATAACTCAGACTATGAATAAAACCAAGTCATAAATAAGCATTTTAAATCAATCCCGATTTAATCATATGTTTGATTAATGTAACTAGCGCTATTCATTCAGCGTAACTACAGGAATTACTTGGTAGGGTAAAGAACATTTCAGTATTGCTGTTTGGACGGCTAAGTTATATGAGTCAGTTTCCGCTCTTAATACTCTTAATAGTAGTACTGTTTCAAAATAAAAACTCGCTTTATTAAATCCAGGTTCTTGGTCTTTCAGAAGTCCCTGACTGAACCGCGTTGCTGTTAAGCTTACCTTATCTAGTAGCCAAAACCCTTGCGTTGCAAAGGAAATTGAATTTTCAAAAAAAGATTATCCAAAAGCTTGACAAGCAATGGAAGGATTGTTAGATTAGTAAAGCGGTCGAGAGAGAGCAAGCGCGAAAGCGAGCGCCTCAAGAAGCCGCCACGAACCTAGAAAAAAATATAGTTTGAAAGCCAGAATAACACAAAAC